>JACRPV010000236.1 GCA_016223015.1 Geobacter sp.
CCTTCGGGCATGTGCTGCACAATGACGATCCCCGGACAGTCGGCGGGCATTGATTCCAGAAAGACCCGGAGCGCTTCGGTCCCTCCTGTCGAGGCCCCCACCACGACCACCTTCTCGGTCGTCTGGATCATGGACCGGTTCGTCGGCTTTTCCAGGATGACATCTGCAGACAATTTGGGCTGCACCTCACGAGGACGCCGAGCCACACTGGAAAGTCTGGCTTGTGCCGCAGCTCTCACGGCATCGCAGATCCTTACCCTGGATTCCTCCAGAAACTGCTTGGATCCCAGCAGCGGTTTGGTAATGATCTCAACTGCGCCATACTCAAACGCCTTGAGGGCCGTCTCTGAGCCATGACCTGTAAGACCTGAACACATCACCACCGGAATGGGATGCTGGCTCATGATCTTCTGCAGGAAGGTGATGCCGTCCATGCGCGGCATCTCCACATCAAGCGTAATGACGTCGGGTACTTCCTCGCGGATCCGCTCTGCTGCCACAAACGGGTCCGAAGCAGTGGCCATGACCTCGATATGCGGATCAGAATTGAGGATTTCCGCCAGGGTCTGGCGCACGACCGCTGAATCATCGACAATGAGAACCCTGATCAGTTTTTTCATAGCACGTACCTCTCAACGTTCTCTTGGGAACCGGAAGCTTAGCTACGTACGATACAACTTACACACCCATGCTCATTCGTCAAGGAGCCGGCGAAGAACCGATGAAATCCGGGGGGAGTGACTTTGTCCCTGTAATTGCTCCAGTTATTGCGGCCACCCCGTACGGATTCGCTCGCGGCAAGCGGCTTGAGCGCTGGTCACTGCACTTTTCGGTAGACCGTGGGGTGTACCGAAACCAGCGGAACGTCGAGACCATTCAACGTCTCGGAATGACCCATGAAAATATGAGCTCCCGGCGCCATCAGGCGGTAGAAATGATTGAGAACCTGCTCCTGAGTCGGTCGGTCGAAATAGATGATCACATTACGACAGAAAATGATATCGAGAGGTTCACGCATCCCGAATTCGTCGTCCATGAAATTGAGGCGCCTGAAATGGATCTTCTCGCGCAATGCCGGGTTAACCCGGACCAGGGGATTGCTCCGATCCTTGCTACGGAGGAGATATTTCTTTTTCATGGCCATGGGAACCGGATCGACCCTATCCTCTTCGTAAATGGCCTGCCGCGCCTTTTCCAGAACCCGTGTCGATATATCCGTCGCCAGGATGTTGAAGGCAAACCCGGGATTCTCTTCGGCGTAATCGCTCAGGATCATGGCCAGGGTATATGGCTCCTCCCCTGTCGAACAGCCCGCACTCCAGACAGAGAGCTTATGCCCCCGGCTACCATGCCGGCGTTCCCACTGCGGGATGACCTGTTGCACCAGATATTCAAAATGATCGGGTTCGCGGAAAAAATCGGTCTTGTTGGTGGTAACCACGTCAATCATCTGCACCAGTTCGCTTTCCATGCCGTTCTGGCTGAACAGATAATCGCAGTAGTCGGTAAAGGAATACATCTGCAGCATGCGCAGGCGTTTGTTCAGGCGCGCCTCAAGCATGGTCTTTTTTGCCGTAGTCATCTTGATGCCACATTGTTTGTAGATGAACTGGCTGAGACGCTGAAAATCCTTGTTCGACATCGAAGTCGAGCGTTCATGGAGATTTTGACTTTCATCCATGGTACGGCATCCTCCCCAGAATATTCGTGAGATATAAATTATTCAACGTGATTGCTTATCTATTTTATCGGCATGCAACCTCGATAATTGAGACGAAGCCGCGGCCTTTTCTGCACTGGTGTCTGCTGATGATCCTTGCCATATAGCCCG
>JACRPV010000237.1 GCA_016223015.1 Geobacter sp.
CCTCAAGGCTTCAGGCGCCATATATTATATGAAGCAGGCTTCTCAGGGCACATGGACCAAGCTGTATGAATCAACGGCTGCGATAACCGACAGTCCTCTGAAAGTGGGAGCAACGGTTTATGCGGGCACCTTTGATTTCGACAACTTCTCAGGCAGAGGTAACGACAGTTATACCGTCACCGTTACCGTTGAAGACGGCGCAGGACAGACAAGCGTTGCGACAACCACCGTATCCGTATCGCCCAATCTCCCGCCGCATGTCATTACGGTCCCCTGGGTTGCGCATGACGTCACGGTGCCGCATGAGACATTCAACGGCAAGGCCATCCGGCTGAAGGGCATTGTACGTGACGCCGACTCTGCCACCTATCAATGGGATTTCGGCGACGGCACAAAATCGGCAATAACGAATGTTACAAATGCATACGACCTCTCCATGTCTCATACGTATCCGGATGCGCCGCAGGGCACGCCTTTTGTAGCCACTCTTACCGTCTGGGACAGCAAGGGGCAGTCAGGCTCAGACACTTATAACATAGTGGTAAAGAACAAGTCCTTAAGTATCGAGACAAACGTCGCAATCGATGAGAGCCTCTGGTATCTGCATCAGCAGCAGACCCGCACCACGTCCAACGGCTATCCGTCAGGATGGTGGTGGACTAATCCTACTTCTTCCGGCTATTATGCAAGCCCGACCGCCTCCGCCATCCAGGCCTTTGAGATAAACGGGCACCTTGAAAACGGAGACCACCAGGAGAACCCATATGCCGAGACCGTTGAGAGAGGCTTGAAATATCTCTTTACAACAGTAGCCTCATCCAATATCAGCTCTCAAACCTACGGCAATCCCGACACCAACGGCAATGGTATCGGCGTCGGTGTCAGCAGCAGTCGTCCGATATATGAGGGCGGGCCTGTGATGGACGCAATTGCATCAAGCGGCAGCGCGTTGACACGCACACTTACAGGCGGCGCAAACATTGCAAGAAGGACCTACTTTGACATACTCACGGACATGATTGACATGTATGCATGGGGACAGGATGATTATTCCACCGGAGGAGGCTGGAGATATGGCTGGAATGACTGGCCCGACAACTCAGCGGCACAGTGGGGCGCCATCGGGATGCATGCTGCAGAGGACATATTCGATCTCCCGGTCCCGCAGTGGGTTAAAGACAGAAACAATGTATGGCTCAACACAAGCTACAACGGCACGGGGTTTGGTTACACTGGCGGAGGTAACGATGTAGCTACTACCCCAAGCGGAATGGTGCAGCTTGACTTCAATGAGAAAACTATTGATGATTCCCGATGGAAGACTGCGGAGAATTACATAGCAAGCCAGTGGTCGCCAAGCGACAATGACAGTGTTATTTACAGGTGGATAGACGGTTACGGCGAAAACACACGCAATTACTATGCGATGTATGCCTTTACCAAGGCAATGCGCCTTGCAAACCCGAAGCCCGTTGTTAAATTCAAAGCAAACGGCTTTGACTGGTATCATGACGAGCAGACAGGCATAGCGAGGAGCATTATCAACGACCAGTTGCCGGACGGCAGAATTTCAGGCCGCCATTGGACATCGCATCAAATGCGCACGGCATGGGGAGTTATCATGCTCACACAGACGCTCTTTGTCCAGCCGCCGGTCGCCAATGCCGGACGGGACAGGGTATGGGGCGTAAACATCCCGTTGACCTTTGACGGATCGGGATCATATCACATCGACCCGTTCAGAAGAATAGTAAAGTACCAGTGGGATTTCAACGGCGACGGCGTATACGACAGCACAGGCAGTGACCCTAAAG
>JACRPV010000246.1 GCA_016223015.1 Geobacter sp.
GCTGCGGGCCGGACGAGTGGCGGGAGGTGGCGGATGCTGCGGTCTCCCTGCTTCTTGACCCTGCCCGGGGCAGCGGACTCGGTGCTGCCGGCCGGCGTTACCTGCTGGAGCACTTTGCCTGGAAGGATCATGCTGCCAGGCTTGCCGACTTCTATGTCAGTCATTGCGATGAAAGGTAGATCGATGCCGATACGTGCGGGTGTGCATCCTGGTGCGGCTGGCTCCGGTAACGCCGGGATCGACGAGTCTGGAGATTTTTCATGAATGAGCGGAAAAAGGACCTGCTTGCCGTTGCCGCACTGCTGGTCCTCCTGATTCTCTTCTTTGCGCCGATCCTGTTCACCGACAAGGTCATCCGTGCTCCCGACATCATCAACGAGTTCTACTGGGGTGTTGTCGACATCTACAATGGCGGGCTGGCCAAGGCCCTCTCCATTAACCTTTCCTCGGCGGGATGGGACATCTACACCAACAGCGGGCAGACTGCCGAGGGGGGAGGGGCTTCGCAGCAGTTCCTCCTGCACCTGAAGCTCCTGTTTGCGCTGGTGCCGCCTCCGATGAGTGTCAGCTGGTGCATCGTGCTGCATCTCTTTTTCGGCGCCGCCGGCATCTATGCGTATTGCCGACTGATCGGGACCAGCCGTGCGGCCGCTTTTCTGGGGGGGCTTGTCTTTGCCGTGGCCCCGGAGAACGCGTCGCTGATCAATGCCGGTCATGTGATGAAGATTGCCACGATTTCCTATGCACCCTGGGCATTCTACTTCTTTGAAAAGGGCTTTCGGACCCGGCGCGCCTTCTTTTTCCTCATGACCGGCCTTACCCTGGCATTCCAGTTCTTCAACACGCACTGGCAGATCGCCTATTACACCTGTCTCGCTATCGCCGTTTATGCGCTGATCCGTCTCGTTGCCCAGCTCCGGCGCAAAGAGGAGACCCCTGGTGCGCTGACCCGCCTGGTGGGGCTAAACCTGCTGGTGCTGGTCTTCTTCCTGACAACGGTTTCCATTGCCCTGTTCCCTCTGGCCAACTGGTCCAAGGATACCAACCGAGGTGCTTACAGCGGTGCCAATGCAGGGAAGGGGGGGCTCGAACGGGAAGAGGCGATGTCATGGTCGCTGCCCCCCGAAGAGGTGGCAGCCTTCGCCATCCCCGGTCTTTTTGGACTTTCCCGCCAGGAAGGGGGCGAAAATCCCACCAATATCCGTGCCTATTACTGGGGGCGGATGAATTTCACCCAGACCGTGAGTTATATGGGGCTGCTTCCCTGGCTGCTGCTCCCCCTGCCCCTGCTCTTTCGCCGCGACCGCTACACCTGGATTGCGCTGGTTGCAGTTGTCGGGGGGATCGTCTTTTCCATGGGAAAGTACACCCCTGTCTATAATTTCCTCTTCGACTATTTCCCGGGGATCAATCGGTTCCGTGTGCCGAAAATGATGCTGTTTGTCAGCGTGATGGGGCTGGGGGTTCTGGCGGCACGAGCCCTGGACTGCCTGCGCGATCCCGATTTGCGCAGAACGCCCGCATTCCGGCGATATGTATGGGGTATTGCCGCCGTACCCCTGCTGTTGCTCACCCTGGTTGCCGCAGAAGCGATCGGCAGGTCACACTGGATTGCCATGTTCAGGGAGCTGCTGGCACAGCCGACCCGTTTCGAGCAGGGGGACTTTCTCGTCGCGCAACGCTGGGATAACCTGGTCATGGAAACCGGCATTGCGGCTGGAGTCGCACTCCTCTGCTGCGCCGCGATTGCTGCCTTCTACCGGGGCCTGCTGTCCGCGAGGATACTGCTTTTGGTCCTGGCAGGGCTCTTTCTCATGGATGTCTGGCGGGTTGACGACAAGTTCATGTTCACGATCAAGGTCCCCGAACATGTCCGCGGCGTTCGCACCCCGGTCATCGAATTTCTCTCCTCGATGCCGAAGGAATACCGGGTGCTGCCGATGGACGGTTCCGACCCGATGCAGTTCGTCAGCAACAAGATACCGGTGATGTTCACGTCAAATGCTGTTCAGCAGCGGCGCTGGCAGGAGTTCCTCGACGCATTCGCCTTCAACTCGGCCATGCCGGACCTGATCAACCTGAAATATCTCATCTATGACCCGGCCAAGTACCAGGCTGAAAAAGGGTCATTGGGCGAACGGTTCGCACCGGTCTACCAGTCCCCCGATGGCAGGCAGGTGGTCCTCGAAAACCGGAACGTCCTGCCGAAGGCATGGCTCGTCCCGTCCGTCGTGGAGGTTGCCGATCCGAATCAGCTCCTGGCGATGATGCAGAGCCCGGTCTTTGACCCGCGACGGATGGCGCTCGTAGAATCTCCCCCTTTGCTGCCGATGCCGCCGCCGGCCCAGGCCATGCAGTTCTCGCCCGGAACGGTCCAGTTGACGGGCTATGCGGGAGACCACATAACCCTGACCGTTTCGAATGGTGCTTCGGCCTTGCTGGTGCTGGGTGAAAAGTACTATCGAGGCTGGAAGGCAACCGATAACGGGCAGCAGGTGGAGATCGTCCCGGTGGACCATGTCCTGCGCGGGGTCTACCTGCCGCCTGGCGACCATCGGCTGGAGTTTTTCTTCGACCCCTGGCCGTTCAAGGTCGGCAAGTACCTGACCCTCTCTTCCTTTGCCATATTCATTGCGTTTCTCGGCTGGGAACTGCGTCGCATGATTGTGCAGCGGAGGCAGGGTGAAGGGTGAGGAGACCATCGATGAGCTGCGGCGCTGCGGGCTCCGGCTGATCCAGCCCCGCGACGGCTACCGCTTTTCCCTCGACCCGCTGCTGCTCTGCGACTTTGCCTCCGGGCGTACCGCCGAAACCGCCATCGATCTGGGTACCGGCTGCGGTGTGATGCCGCTGGTCCTGGCCCGCCGCTACGGCATCGGCCGGGCGGTCGGGGTGGAGAGCCATCATCCGATGGCGGCCCTGGCGGAGCGGAACGTGGTGCTGAACAGCCTCGAAGGGAGCGTTGCCATCGTTGCCGACGACATCCTGCATATGCGCCGCCGGTTCCCGGTCTCTTCCTTCGACCTGGTGGTGTCGAATCCTCCCTACCGCCGTCCCGGCACCGGCCGAGTGAGCCCCCGGCCCGGCCGAGACCTGGCCCGCCACGAATCCACGGCAGGGCTGGCCGACTTCCTCGCCGCGGCCAAGTACCTGGTGCGGCCCGGCGGCAACATCTGCTTCATCTACCACCCGTCACGGCTGGACGAGTTCATGGCCTGCTGCCGGGAGCTGAAACTGGCGCCGGTCCGGCTTCGGATGGTGCACGGCACCATTGCCGCCGAGGCGCGGATGTTTCTCGTCGAACTGGTCAAGGGGCGAAAAGGGGAGCTTACGGTGGAACCGCCGCTCATCATCTACGGTGACGATGGTGGCTATGGGGCCGAGGCGGAGGAGATTCTGGGAGGGTAAGGCCGGAGGATCGGAAGACTGGGAGACTGGAAGGCGGCTATTCGTCTCCTGTTGGTTCGCTGGCCAGGTGGCGGGCGAAGAGCGCTGCAAAGGCATCGCGGACGACGGGATCGTTCAATTCGGCAGTGGCCCGGTCGATCTGGGCCGTTTCTTCCGGGGTTAGACGGCGCTGTCTGCGCCGGCGCCGGGGCGCGGCCGGTGCGTCCGGACGGGCAGGGTTGCCGCTCTTCAGGAAGATATCCTGGATCAGCGGTTCGCCCAAGAGGGCGTTCAGCTTGCCGCGCAGGTCGGCCTTGAGGAAATTGAGCTGCTGGAGCCAGGGGGCGCTGGCAACGGTGACGGTGAGGACCCCGCTGCGGATGGCCGCCGGTTGGGCACGGGAGGCGATCTGCGGGCCGACTGCCTCGTCCCAGATCCGCCAGATCTCCGCTTCCCTGAGCCGCTGTGCTGCAGGCGTCCCCTGGAGGGCCGTCGCAAGCAGCTCGCCGACCGGGGTAGGGCGACCTTTGCGCTTCCGGTCCCTAGCCACTCCGTTTCATCCTCTTGTTGATGGTACCTCCCAGGAACTGCCCGACAAAGGCGCTGCCAAGGGTGATCGGTATGAAGTGCCAGCTGAAACCTGCTTTGACCCGCAGATAAATTATGATAGGTATGGAGATATGAACATAGAAATACCAGGCAAAGGTGAATTTCTCGCAGTTTTGACGGAGATAGCCGAAGGGCAGGTTGATGAGCAGCGCCAGGACCGTCACGCCCAGCAGTTTGTACAGGGGATTCATGTCGACCTCTTCCGGCATAGTATGCTGTTTCTACGGGGTTTGTCAATGAACCAGGTTCATGAGTACCACGGTCTTCAGCCTGGTTCGGCTGCCGGTATGGTGAGGTGGTGAACGCAATGGTTGCCGATGGCGATTACGTGGCCGTGTTTCACTCCATCCACCGGGTGATGAAGGCCGAGAAGCTGTTGAAAGGGCTGCGGTTCGCCGTGCTGCTGATCCCTGCTCCCCGTGTGCTTTCCTCCGACTGCGGGCTGGCCCTGCGCTACGCACCGGACGACCGCGAGGCAGTGGAGCGGGCCCTGGCCGATGCCTCCCTGGCGCCGGTGGAGATATTCGTCAAGCTGGGCGATACCTACGTGGCAGTGGAACCGACCGAATCATGAATCTCTGCAAACTAAACCTCAGGAGTGATCGATGAAGACCCTGGATTGTCGCAATATGGCCTGTCCGCTGCCGGTGGTGAGCGTGAAACGGGCACTGGAGGAGGCTGCCGGCGAAATGGTGCGGGTACTGCTCGATGCCGGCCCGCCGCGGGAGAACGTAACCCGCTTTGCCGTCAACCGCGGCTTCGCGGTGGTCGAGGAGCCGGTGGACGACGGCTATGCCCTGACCATCGGCTCGGGTGATGAGACGCCGCAGGTCGAGGCGGAGAAGGAGGCAAAGAGCGGCCCGACCGTGATGCTCGTCTCGTCCGACCGGATGGGGGAGGGGGCGGACGAACTGGGCCGGCTCCTGATGAAGAACTTCATCATCACCCTGCTCGACCTGGATGTCCTTCCCGACCGGATCTTCTTCGTCAATGCCGGGGTGCTGCTGACCAGCGAGGGGTCCGAGGTGCTCGACGCACTGGAGCGGCTCGGCAACCGTGGAGTCGAGGTCTTCTCCTGCGGGGTCTGCCTCGACTTCTTCCATTGCAAGGAGAAGCTCAGGGCAGGGGCTGTCACCAACATGTTCACCATCGCCGAGAGCCTGATGACGGCCGGCCTGGTGGTCAGGCCCTGAGCAGAGGTCTGCGATCTCCCCATGGGTGCGGCGGAAGAAGAAGCGAAACGCTGTTTTTTCCATTGACAACGGCTGACGGGAGCCCGTAAAATCGTTCAATTTTCTAGTGATCTGAAGACGGGGGGATGGGATGGCCAAGACATACAAGGTAGCGGTTCTGCCGGGAGACGGGATAGGGCCGGAAGTGATGGCGGAGGCGCTCAGGGTGCTGGACGCCGTGGAAAAGAAGTATGACGCGAAGTTCGAGCGGACCCACGCCAACGTGGGGGGCGCCGGCATCGATATCGAAGGGAAGGCGCTTCCCGATACCACCGTTGCCATCTGCCAGGCCTCGGATGCCATCCTGTTCGGATCGGTCGGCGGTCCCAAGTGGGAGACCCTGCCGCCGGACGAGCAGCCGGAACGGGGCGCGCTGCTGCCCTTGCGGAAGATCTTCGGCCTCTATGCCAACCTCCGGCCGGCCATCATCTTTCCGTCCCTCACCGGGGCGTCGTCGCTCAAGGAAGAGGTCATTGCCGGCGGCTTCAACGTGCTGGTCGTCCGCGAGCTGACCGGCGGCATCTATTTTGCCCAGCCCAAGGGGATCGACGGCCAGGGGCGCGACCGGATCGGCTTCGATACCATGCGCTACTCGGTGCCGGAGATCGAGCGGATCACCCATGTCGCCTTCCAGGCCGCGCGCAAGCGGGGGAAAAAGATCTGTTCCATCGACAAGGCCAATGTGCTCTCCTCCTCGGTGCTCTGGCGCGACGTGGTGACCGGCATTGCCAAGGAATACCCGGATGTGGAGCTTTCCCACATGTACGTGGACAATGCCGCCATGCAGCTCGTTCGCTGGCCCAAGCAGTTTGACGTGCTCTTGTGCGAGAACATGTTCGGCGACATCCTCTCCGACGAGGCGGCCATGCTGACCGGTTCGCTGGGGATGCTGCCGTCGGCGTCGCTGGCAGAGGGCACATTCGGCATGTACGAGCCGTCCGGCGGCTCTGCTCCTGACATCGCCGGCCAGGGTATCGCCAACCCCATTGCCCAGATCCTCTCTATGGGGATGATGCTCAAGTTCTCCTTCGGCATGATCGAGGCAGCGGAAGCCATCGACACGGCCGTGGCCAGGGTGCTCGACCAGGGCTACCGCACCAGGGACATCTACCAGAACAAGCCGGGGGAGAAGCTGGTGAATACCGCAGAAATGGGCAACGCTATAATTCAGTGTTTAGGTTGAGGTTGAGGTCAATACAACTTTAAGAATGTCTTTTAACTACATGAGATTGTGAAAGGATTTCGTATATGAAAGTCGGAATGGTCGGTTGGCGCGGTATGGTCGGTTCGGTCCTCATGCAGCGGATGCTGGAGGAGAAGGACTTTGATCTCGGCTTCGAGCCGGTCTTTTTCACCACCTCCCAGGCGGGCCAGCCTGCGCCGATGGGTGGCGGCACCCTGAAAAAAGCGGACGACATCGAGGAACTGAAGAAGCTCGACATCATCATCACCTGCCAGGGTGGCGACTACACCAAGGCAGTACATCCCGAGCTGCGCAAGCAGGGGTGGAACGGCTACTGGATCGATGCGGCCTCCACCCTGCGGATGGAAGACAACGCGGTCATCATCCTCGACCCGATCAACCGCAACGTCATCGATGCGGCACTTGCCAAGGGGCAGAAGGATTATATCGGCGGCAACTGCACGGTCAGCCTCATGCTCATGGGCCTGGGCGGCCTGTTCCGCTCCGGCCTGGTGGAGTGGATGTCGTCCATGACCTACCAGGCGGCAAGCGGCGCCGGCGCTCCCAACATGCGCGAGCTCCTCTCCCAGATGGGCGTGCTGCAGGGCGTGGTTGCCGAGGAGCTGAAGGACCCCGGTTCGGCGATCCTAGAGATCGACAAGAAGGTCACTGCCACCCTGCGCGACGGTTCCATGCCGATGAAGGAGTTCGGCGGCTTCCCGCTGGCCGGCAACGTGCTCCCCTGGATCGACCGCGAGGTTGAGGACGGCCAGAGCCGCGAGGAGTGGAAAGGGTTTGCCGAGACCAACAAGATCCTCGGCACCACCACCCCGATCCCGGTGGACGGCATCTGCGTCCGGGTCGGCGCCATGCGCTGCCACAGCCAGGCGATCACCATCAAGCTGAACAAGGACCTGCCGCTGGCAGACATCGAGCAGATTATCGCCAACGACAACGAGTGGGTGAAACTTATCCCCAACACCAAGGCCGAAACCCTTGCCGGCCTCACCCCGGCGGCGGTCTCCGGGCTCCTCACCGTGCCGGTCGGCCGGGTGCGCAAGATGAAGATGGGGCCGCAGTACGTTCAGGCCTTCACCTGCGGCGACCAGCTCCTCTGGGGCGCGGCCGAGCCGCTGAGAAGGATGCTGCGCGTGCTGATGGAGAAATAATCCCACTGTCTGCCCGACGGGAACGAGGTGCGAAGTGGAAAAAGACCATCTGGAGATCCTGCTTGAAGATATCCGGGGAAAGTTCGACCTTGTCCTGGAGGGGCACGATGCATTGCGGCAGGAGATCAGGGAGGCGCGGCAATCGTCGGACGACAAGCACGATCAGACTGCCTTTCTGCTGCAGGCCCTGAACGACAAGATCGACCGGGTTGCCACAGAACTAACCGCCCATCGCGCGGACACTGAAGCGCATCAGCTCTATCGGGTGAAGGAAGGCCCGTAGATTCCCAAAATACCAAGCGTGCAAAAGGCGCGGAGCTTCGGCTTCCGCGCCTTTTTTTGCGTTTTGGGGGCAGGATTGCTGAAGCCGATACCTGTTTGGTGGGTCAGCAACCCAGAACGGGGAGTAATGAAATACCTGAAAAGTGCGCGTCGTTGGTGATGAGGGTGGCATTGCGGGAAAGAGCGGTGGCGCCGATAATGGCATCGGGGAGTTTCAGCCGATGGCTGCTGCGCAGGTCAAGCGCCAGTTTCATGAGCCCGCTGTCTTCATGAGAAAGTGGGACGACGTCGATCCGTCCACAGAATTCGGAAAAGCAGGCTCGGTCACTTTCTCCAAGGCCATCGAAGGCCAAGAACTCAAGGTAGCTGATGACACAAGGGGCAGCGGTGTCAGGCCTGCAAAGATGCAAAAAAGTCGTATAAGCAGCTAATATCACATAAGTGGGAGTCGGCAGGGTCTGCCGTGGCAACGTCCCTCAACGTTTTCACTGCTTTGAAGCAGAATCAGGCCTGCTTAAGTGGATGCTCCTTTAGCCACTCCCGCAACGCATCGTTCATGCGGGTCTGCCACCCCTTGCCCGTTGCCTTGAAAGCGGCAAGGATGTCCAAATCAAAACGAACGGTTTGCGATGCCTTGGTATGACCAGCAGGACGCCCCCGTCGGACAAGCTTGGTGCCTTGCATCAGGTCGGCTTTTTCAAACCAATCCCCCCACTCCTCCCTGCCGCCCTGTCTGAAGGCGGTGCACCCAATTCTCCCTTGTCTTTACCAGCCGGTTTCGGTATCAGTAGGGGGTACTACATTCGCCGGCACCGTCATTCCCAGTTGCCGGCGCTTTCCGTGTCGTTACGAGAGGAGATTATTCAGAATGGGTAAAAAACAGTGGAATATTGCTGTTGTCGGTGCCACCGGTGCCGTCGGCAGCCAGATGATCGAATGTCTTGAGGAGCGCAAGTTCCCGGTGGGGCAGATCAGGTTTCTCTCCAGCAGCCGCAGTGCCGGCGATGTCCTGGAATATGCCGGCAAGCCGGTGATGGTGGAGGAGTTGACCCGTGACAGCTTCGAGGGGATCGATATCGCCCTCTTTTCCGCGGGCGGCGAACGCTCCAGGGAGTTCTGCCCTGTCGCGGCGGCCGCGGGGGCGGTCTGCATCGACAACTCCAGCGCCTGGCGGATGGACCCGGACGTGCCGCTGGTCGTCCCGGAGGTGAACCCCCATGCCATTGCCCAGTATGTCAAAAAGGGGATCATCGCCAATCCCAACTGCTCCACCATCCAGATGGTGGTGGCGCTGAAGCCGCTCCACGACTTTGCCACCATCAGGCGGATCGTGGTCTCCACCTACCAGGCGGTCTCCGGCACAGGCAAGAAATCGATCGAGGAGCTGCGCAAGCAGGTGGTGGAACTGCTCAACGGCCGGCCGGCACAATCATCGGTCTATCCGCACCAGATCGCCTTCAACTGTCTGCCCCAGATCGATACCTTCGAGGAGAACGGCTACTCAAGGGAAGAGCTGAAGATGATCAATGAAACCCGCAAGATCATGGAGGCGGAGATCGGGATCACTGCCACCGCGGTCCGGGTGCCGGTCTTTTTCGGCCACAGCGAGTCGGTGA
>JACRPV010000247.1 GCA_016223015.1 Geobacter sp.
ACTGGGGAGCGCGCTTACACCCTTGACGGGCACCACCCGTCCCTTTTTGACGAAATGGCTTCTTGCCACTGCCGGCAACTTCGGAACGGTTCTTAGATGCTACGGTGCCAGCGCGCCTGTTTGCCAGCTGGATCTTCACCGCTTCGTGAATGAGATACTCCTTCACATCGGCGTTAAAGACAACATCACTGATTTCCAGATCGCTAACTTTGTTTCTCTGCATGTCGTACACAGCTATTGTTGCCATACCTGTCTCCAGATTATGCTCTATTTACTTGGCTTTCAAACTTGGCTTGATCAGCAGCAGTCCGTTGGTAGCTCCGGGAACCGCACCTTTGATCAAAAGAAGATTATCGTCGGCATCCACCCTGACAACCTGCAGTTTCTGCACGGTTACCCGCTCATTACCGAGTTGCCCCGGCATCTTCTTGTTCTTGAAGACCCGCGAAGGCGTTGCTGAGCAGCCGATCGAACCGGTTGCCCTGTGGAAGCGGGAGCCGTGGGATGAACGTCCACCCTTGAAGCCCCAGCGTTTGATGACACCCTGGAAACCTTTACCGATGCTCGTACCGGTCACATCGACATACTCGCCTGCGGCAAACTGGTCTGCACCAATCTGATCTCCCACAGTGTATTGATCGACATTTTCAACACGAAGCTCTTTCAGGTAGCGGAAGACACCCTGTCCGGCAGCCTTGCAGTGCCCAACCAAAGCCTTGGTTGAGCGCGAAGCCTCTTTCTGCCCAAAACCGAGCTGGATAGCATCATAGCCGTCTTTGGCAGCAGTCTTTTTCTGCAGTACGACACAGGGGCCTGCCTCGACGACGGTAACCGGAATTCTGCGACCGTCTTCAACAAAGATCTGGGTCATGCCCAGCTTTTTCCCGATCAATCCTTTTTTCATGACTAAGCGTCCCTATCCTTGCAGCGAATTATAGCTTGATCTCTACATCAACACCGGCCGAAAGATCGAGCTTCATGAGCGCATCGACCGTCTGCTGGGTTGGATCGAGAATGTCGATCAGACGCTTGTGAGTTCTGATCTCAAACTGCACGCGCGATTTTTTGTCCACATGCGGGCCACGAAGCACGCAGTATTTATTGATCACGGTCGGCAGCGGGATCGGTCCAGCCACGCGTGCGCCAGTTCTTTTTGCCGGATCGACGATTTCACCGACCGACTGATCCAGGAGCTTGTGGTCATACGCTTTGAGTCGTATTCTGATTTTCTGACTTGGCATTGTTTCCTCTTCTACTGACGGATTATTCGATAATGGCGCTGACGACGCCGGCGCCGACCGTACGGCCGCCTTCGCGGATGGCGAAGCGGAGTCCTTCGTCCATGGCGATCGGCGTGATCAGGTTGATGGTGACCGCGACGTTGTCGCCCG
>JACRPV010000248.1 GCA_016223015.1 Geobacter sp.
GCAATGTCGCAGGTGAGGCAGGCCTGGCGGTTCTGTCTGCCGCACCCCTCGGAAATCCCCAGGTGGCAGAGGGAGAAGTCGTACTTCACCGGGTCGGCCGGGTCGAGGAGACGGAGGCTGGCGGTTATCTCCCTGGCGGTCTTCCAGTCCCCCTGGCGGCGGCTCGTGAAGCGCAGAAACCGGCCGATCCGCAGGATATGGGCATCCACCGGGATGACCAGCCCGGATGGCGGTATCGAGCGCCAGAGGCCGAGATCGATGCCGTCGTCGGGCCTCACCATCCAGCGGAGGAACATGCAGGCCCGCTTGCAGGCGCTTCCGCCTGCCGGTGCCGGGAAAAAGAAGGGGAAATAGGAGCCCGCCGGGATGGCGGGGCCGCCGAATACCGGCGCGTGGTCCAGGGCCAGCACTGCGGCGCTGAACCGGTCCAGGGCCTGGCCGATGTCATCGTCGGCCGGGTCGAAGCCGCGGAGGAAGAAGGCCTCGATGGAGCCCGCCTCTGCCAGTATGGTTTTGACGGCATAGAGCAGGGCGCAGAGGTCGCGGCCGTCGTTGAAGCGGTGCTTGAAGCTGCTGAAGCGCTGCAGACCGGCACGGGGCTCGAACCGCTCGATGGCAAGGCGCGGCCTTTCACCCAGTTCCGCGAAAATGGTTTCCAGATTTCTGAGGATGATCTTCACGTTGCCGTAGGCAAAGGCAGCGGCGATGAACCCCACCACTTCGCGGTCCACCGGGTCGGGGTAGCGGCGGCAGAAGGAGAGCGGGTCGTTGGCGAGGTGTTTCTGTGAACGGGCTTCGTACAGGGTATCGAGAATGGTTTTGAGCGAACGGGTCACGGTATTTCCTTGCCGGGGGGAGTCGGTTGTGAAGGCCCTGCCAGTATCAGTCTGTCAAGACGTCAAGCGGGACGCCAAGTGAACGAGCTATGGCCGAAAGTGTTTCAACCGTACCCTGTCGCTTGCCGGTTTCGAGCTGTGACAAGTACGGCTTGCTGATTCCTGCCTGATTGGCGAGTTCCTGCTGTGTCAGTCCGCGATGCTCGCGCCAGAGTTTGATCGACTATTCGCCCGCAAGCTCACGGCGCATGATCTCATCGGGCACCAGAAACTCTCGTCCGGTGGTATAAGCCTCATGAAATTCGGCAACAGCACGCGCATCGGTTTCATCCTCAAGCAGTTCCAGAAAATGTTGGTAATCGTGATAAGAGATCACGGCAAATTCAGGCTGGCCATCCTTTTCGATAATGTGTGCTTTCATTGATAAACCTCTCCTATTGGCGCGATCCGCACGATGGCTATCAAAAGGGCCTGTTCGTGAATCATGTAAACGACCCGCCAATCACCAACCCTCAACCGGTAGCCGGGATGGTTGGTAAGTTTCTTGACATTGTTGTTCGGTGCCATCGGGTCGGCCGCCAATGCCTCGATTTTTTCCATGACAAGACGCGCTGTATTGCGCGGCATGGCTTTTAAAGCCTTTCGCGCGGCTTTCGAATATTCGATGGAGAACATCATTCATGTTAACATATGGCTAACACGCCAGCAAACTTTTTGATTGAATTTTGATTAGGTGGGGGACATTCTATATAGAGGTATGGTGCCTGCATGTGTAGTGATATCAGTGGATTATGTGTCTTATTGCATGTTCGCAGGCCTGGCCCTGCCGCCTGACCCTTACGCCGCCAGGTTGATTTCCGCCACCACCCGATCCCACGGCGCCGACAGGCGCTTGTCGGCAGTACGGACGATGAGCCCTGCCCGTTCCAGCGCCTGCACATCGTTGTAGACGTTCTTGTAATCCCGCGACAGCTTCTTGGCAAGGGCACGCACGCTTTCCGGCCCGTCTTCGTGCAGCCGCCTGAGGAGTTCAAGCCGGCGCGGCGTCAGCACCTGGAGAAGGCCGCCGAGATCCTGGAAGTACAGCCGCTCAACCGGCTCTTCAACCGGCTCGCCGGCTTCGGCCCTCCGCCAGGCCTTGACGAACTCCTGGGCAGACTCTTCCGCATCCCTGATTTCGACCCGTATGTTTTTGTCCATTCCTACTCTCCCCGAATCCGCCTGATGTCTGCCAAAAAATCAGCGACAAGTGCCTCAACATCCGTAAAAAGATAGAATTTCTCCCCACCGATTCCGTGTCGATGATCCCCTTTGCCCCGTTCATTGTCGTAGCGCACCAGACAACTCCCCTGGCTATTCCCGTAGTCGAGGCGGTCTTTCAGGCCGTATGGATGATGACTCGTGGCCGGCACCTGCCAGAGAACCATTTCGCGCAAGGAGCCGTCATCATAAACAAACCGGGAGCGATGGAGAAGTTTCGCAGCCATATGGTGCAGCATACCATCACAACAAGGGTAAGGCAAGCGTATAGTCGAAAACAGAAAGGGCTCCGCAACGGGCCCTTTCTATCTACTTGACGTGGGCTATGGTGTCGTGCCCCTTGTTCATGACGGGATTCGGGTGACACAAGACCAATTCCCATAGGATGTTAGAGTAATGGGTAATTATGTCACTCGATTCCACCCGATTTCCGACTCGCCGCTTGCTTCCCGATGGTTGAGGATCATCGCGGATTAATGGATACCCTCGTGCGAGTGGACGGATCACCCGCGGCCAAGGCGTTCAACTCCTCAGCTATATCCTGGCCATTGGTCCACCCAGGACTTCCCCAATCCCACGAATGGTACCAAGGTGACCTCCCAAACGGAGACATGTTCTCAACGTTCCATTGACTGCCGCTGATGTTATAACCGCCGCCTCTGGCGAACGCGAACAATAAGTCTCTATAGATGATATTCTCCGGAACAACTTGAGGGACTCCAGCTCGATCAATTTCGCTCGCAATACGTAACCATACACCCCAATCAAGGGTGTCAGTCGCGTCGATTCTGTTATCAATGAGTTCCCTTCTGCGAGTCACTTCGGTTCGGGCGTTTGCTAGTCGCCCATCCAGTCGAGCAGCTGCACCTGCTATTTTCGCGCTGCGACTGGACAGGCCCTGCGCAGCAACCTCGGTCAGGACGATAACGCATAGCGCCGCAACCGCTCCTGGTGTGCCAAATAAATAGGCGATTCCTTGGCCGACAGCGCCGGCCGTTCTCAACTGACCGATACTTCCCTCTTCGAACTCGATGAGCCGCTGGTTGGCATTTCTTGCATTTCTTGCATTTGTTTCAAGGTTCAACATATAGCGTGTATACCAGTTGGTTACCAGGCGATGGTAATCGGATCTCTGTTCAGCGAGCATCAACTCTTCATGCGTCGCACCGCCCTCACGCTGCACAAGCCCGGAAACCGGAGCCCGGCGGGTGTCAGGTCTGTCTGAGCAACCACTGGACGGATTAAGCACTGCATGATCGGGCATGCGCATCACGGAGTCGGCAACACCTGTTGCTTCTTGTTCGTATACGTCGCCCGGAGAGCTTACTGTCTGTTTTGACTGAGTGTCTTTCGGTGCTTCCGGATGTGCTGGTATTCGACTGAAATCCGGCCCAAAGCGGGCTGATGCTCCGGAGGTCGAGCCAGTGTTGGTACGGGTTTGCAGCAATCGCTGTACGGCTCGATTGCCGATTGTGCGCTGTAATTGCAGGATGGAACTTACCGCAGGGAGTTGTCCGGTTAATACCTCGTGTTGATTCGTCGAGATTCCAGTTGTTGCCTTCGGCGTTGGCTCCTGTCTCTGGGTAAAAGAACGCATAATCTGTTCTCCTTTGTTGAAGTTCAGGGGACGTTCATACGTAATCCATCCGAGATATTGTCCCCTCCTCATGGGCTGTCGGGGATGAAGGTGACTGGGCCGTCATTGACGAGGTGGATCTGCATGTCGGCCTGGAAGATGCCGGTGCCGACCGGGGTGCCGCTCTGGCAGACCTGTTCGACGAAATATTCGTAGAGCCGCTTCCCCTTGTTGATGGAAGCCTGGTCTCGCGCTCCTGTCTCTGCTCTCTACTCCACCTGGCGCGATTCGTCAGCGTGGGCAAAGGAGGAAGCCGAGAAGAGAAGAAGCAGTGGCAGGAGTCGTTTCATGGCAGGAACCCTCCGGTGTCATAATGAGACATTATACACGCAGATAGGGGGGGAGGCTGCTTTTTGCCTTATTTTATCGTTCCGGCTCCAGGCCGATCCCAAAGACAGTACAGTTGGCCTGTATTGGTTGGGAGGCTCAAAAAAGGGCAGCATGAGGAAAGGAAAAGGCTTCCCTTCCTGTCATTGCCAGCCAGGCTTTCCGCTCCCCACACTGCACCAGCCGTTCGTTATGCGGGTTTAGTCGCTAATCCAGATGCGGTTGAACGCCTTCATTCTCTCGTCATAACGCATATATCTGGTGATATTAGGAGATTGTGTGTCATTTTGCATGTTTGCAGGCCTGGCCTGCTCCCGCCGCCTACGCCCGCATAGGTCCCGAGCACTCCTCACATTTTAGGTTGATTTTATACGTCAATGCCGTATATTAGCTCCATGGTTACGTTCGTCGAATCTCCGCTGTTTACTAAGCAAGTTCATGACTACCTGACTGACGACGGGTACCGAGTTTTTCAGGCGTTTCTTGCGGTCTCGCCAGATGCAGGCAAGGTGGTTCGCGGTTCCGGCGGAGTCCGCAAGGTTCGCTGGAGCCGTCGCGGTACCGGCAA
>JACRPV010000058.1 GCA_016223015.1 Geobacter sp.
CATTGGCGAAAACCTGAATCCGCGGGTTCTGCGCCGGGATATTGCCGAATTCATCGACAGCTACTATGAAATCCCTCTCCCGGAGATCGAGGTGAGCCGCCTTTTCCTGGAATTCATCGACATCATCAATACCCACCAGATACGGGTCCAGGCAGACCTGATGCTGTTGATCAAGACACTGGTCACGGTCGAAGGGATGGGCAGGGAGCTGGACCCGCGGTTCGACATGGTGGCCCATCTGCGGCCGTTCATCGAGGGGGCCATCAAGGCACGGATGTCGCCACGCAACATTACGGCATCTCTCCTGGACAGTCTGAAACCCTATCTCTACCTGGCCCGCCACCTCCCGAGAGACCTGAAGGAATTTCTCACCAGGATCAACCGCAACAAGTTCAAGATCGACCTGGAGCACCGCGGCCTGGACCGCTTCATCAAGGAACTGGACAAATCCGTCAACCGCCTCTCATCGAGCCTGATCATCGCCGCCCTGATCGTCGGTTCATCCATTGTCATGCAGATCGACAAGGGTCCCAAACTGATGGGATTCCCCATTTTCGCCTTCCTCGGCTATTCCATCGCAGGCCTCATCGGTTTCTGGTGGGTCATCGCCATTATCCGCTCCGGTCGTTTGTAACTGGTGCGGTATCCCGATCCCTGGAACTGGGCGCAGACGGGAAACACCCTACAGTGCCCTGTCCCAAATCCGCCCGGCAGCAGTCAGCCTCGCATCTGCCGTCAATCGCCCTTGTCAACGGGGTCTCAATGATCTAAAGTAGTGCGACGCAACCATGCGGCAGACTACCGGAAAGAGGCCCATGAAGACAGCTCTCCCTCCGCAAGAAGCGCGCAAGCGCAAGCGGGAATGGATCATCATCTCCATCTCCCTGCTACTCATCTTTGCCCTGACCTATACGGAAATCCACCTTTCCAAACTCTCTACCGATGCCCCTCTATCGAGCAACATCATCATATTCGGGATCATCAATCTCGTCATCCTCCTGATCATCCTGCTCATCTACCTGATTGTCCGCAACGTCGCAAAAATGCTGTTGGAGAGCAGACGAAGCCTTATCGGCGCTCAATTGCGGACGAAACTGGTCATCGCGTTTGTCGGCCTCTCGCTCATCCCAACCATGCTACTCTTCTTTGTCTCAGCAGGGTTCATCGTCAACAGCATCCAGAACTGGTTCAACAAGCAGGTGGAGACCTCGCTGAACGAGTCGATGGAAGTTGCCCAGACCTATTACAAGACCTCGGCAGCCAATGCACTCTATTATGGCCGGCAGATCAGCAATCAGATCAAACAGCAGAAACTGCTCAACGATGAAAAGCTGCCTCAGCTCAAGGAACTCATCCGCAACAAACAGAAAGAATACAACCTGAGTATTGTCGAGGTCTTCTCAGCCCAGCGTGAAGAGTTGACCCGTGCCACGAACCCCCGCTTGCCCCTGGGCGAATTCACCAATCCTTCATCTGAAGATATCAACGTGGGATTGCGCGGGAAAGAGCTGACTCGCGTCAATGCCGTCGGCAAAGCGGATCTTATCCGGGGCATCGTCCCGATCTACTCCACCTGGAATCAGGCAGATGTTGTCGGGGTCATCGTCGTAAACTACTACGTCCCCTATTCGCTGGTCAGCAAGATGAAGGAGATTACCACTTCGTACATAGAATTCCGGCAGCTGAAGATCCTCAAAAATCCAATTGCGACCGGCTATATCCTCACCCTTTTCCTGATAACCATCGTGATCGTCTTCCTCGCGGTCTGGTTCGGGCTCTATCTGGCCAGGAATCTGACCGACCCGATTCAGGAACTTGCCATGGCTACCCGGCAGGTTGCCGAAGGGAATCTGGAAGTCCACCTGGGAGAAAAAAGGAATGATGAAATCGGCATGCTGATCTCTTCATTCAACAAAATGACCGAGGATCTGCGCATCAACCAGCAGCAGCTCAAAAGGACCACCGACGAGGTTATTCGCAGCAATCAGGAGCTTGAACAGAGACGCCGCTACATGGAAATCGTCCTCAAAAACGTCACTGCAGGCGTCATTTCGGTCGACAAGGGCGGCGTCATCACCACCATCAACAAATCAGCCGAACGGCTCCTGAATATCCAGATGTCCGACATATCCGGCAGAAATTTCCGCGAAATCCTCAAAGCCACCCACCTCGATATCGTAAAAGAGATGCTGCGGGATCTGGTAATGTCCAAGCAGGACTCGATCAGGAAGCAGGTCACCATTCCGCTTCGGGAGTCGCAGGCGACCCTCCTGATCAGCCTCACGGTCATGCGTGACGACAACGATGAATTTGTCGGGACAGTAGTTGTGTTCGATGATCTAACCCAACTGATGAAGGCCCAACGTATGGCAGCATGGCGAGAAGTCGCCCGCAGGATTGCCCATGAAATCAAAAACCCGCTCACGCCTATCCAGTTATCTGCCCAGCGCCTTCGTAAGCGCTATTTAAGCCGATTCAGCGCAGAAGAACCCGTGTTCGACGAATGCACAGCCATGATTGTTACGTCAGTGGACGAGCTCAAATCGCTCGTTGATGAATTTTCCAATTTTGCCAGGATGCCTGCAGCTCATCCATCGATCAATAATATCAACGAGATTATCCGCGAGGCACTTACCCTGTTTCAGGAAGCGCATCGAACCATTCAATTCTCATTCACTCCCGACAACGACATGCCGCCGTTGTTGCTTGACAGAGATCAGATAAAGCGGGTTTTCATCAACCTGCTCGACAACGCCGTTGCTGCGCTGAATGGTACCGGAGAGGTCGCTCTGACAACATCGCAAAACCATGATCTGCACATTGCCATCTGCACCATTGCCGATACAGGTCACGGTATTACCCCTGAAGACCGTCAAAGACTTTTCGAACCATACTTCTCCACAAAAAAAGCAGGGACGGGATTAGGGCTTGCCATTGTCAACACCATCATATCCGACCACAACGGCTTCATTCGCGTCAAAGACAATTTCCCCAAAGGAACGGTCTTTGTCATTGAACTACCGATCACGACATAAAGAGTGCATCAAATTTCCACTATATTATCTCAAATTCTTTGTTAGAATTGTCCGGTAGTATCCATCATGTCAATGAACGGACCAGGGAGGGGTTGCACAGTATGTCTCTTGACGAATCGATTGTTACGGGAACGCATCTTTCTGAAGAAGCTATCAAGAACTACATCATCGAGATCACCAAGAAGGTATTTTCCACCATGGTCATGCTCGACACGACTGAAGACTATCCACTGAAGGAACCGGTTACGCATTTTCATGCAACCGTCACCAGTATGGTGGGACTGGCAGGTTCTTACACAGGCATCGTATCCGTTCATTGTCCGGTCTCTCTCGCCACGAAGATTACCTCAAACATGCTCGGCATCGAAGTGACTGAAATGTGCGACGACGTGAACGATGCCATGGGAGAGATTGCCAATATGCTGGGTGGAGACATGAAACATCTGCTCTCCAAGGGAGGAATGGATATCCATCTCTCCATACCTACCGTCATATTCGGAGCCGAATACACACTGGACTTTGTCAGCGACAAGCAGAGCCTCGCCATCCCGTTTTTTTGCGATAACGATCGCTTTCTTGTGAGCGTGAAGCTGCACAAGGAATAAGCATCCAAGCCATAACGAGAGGGGCACTGGACCTTGGTCCGTGGGAGCAGGAGATTACGGGGAGTATGACGGGTAGCGTCGGAAGCGTGTGCTGGTAAAGATCATCGGTGAGTGAGGATGGTCGCAGGAGGTTCGGCTGCCGCAGGCGGCCGGGGCGTTTTGGGTATAAAAAAGCCCCGCAACTTTACAGTAGCGGGGCTTTTCTTATTAATTCCCGGCGGCGACCTACTCTCCCACATAGTTACCCATGCAGTACCATCGGCCCTGAGGGACTTTACTTCCGTGTTCGGGATGGGAACGGGTGTGACAGTTAGTGTAGCGGGCGTTTGTTCGTTTAGATTGTTTGCTGGTGCGGGGGTGGGGTTACCACCCCCGTGCCAGATTTCTTTTTTTATGGTCAAGCCTCACGGCCGATTAGTACCGGTCAGCTGAGTACATTACTGTACTTACACACCCGGCCTATCAACGTTGTAGTCTCCAACGGGCCTTTAGGGGTTGTTACACCCAGGGATACCTAGTCTTGAAGGAGGCTTCCCGCTTAGATGCTTTCAGCGGTTATCCTTTCCGCACATAGCTACCCAGCCATTGCCCCTGGCGGGACAACTGGAACACTAGCGGTGCGTCCATCCCGGTCCTCTCGTACTAAGGACAGCTCTTCTCAAGTATCCTACGCCCACGGTAGATAGGGACCAAACTGTCTCACGACGTTTTAAACTCAGCTCGCGTACCGCTTTAATTGGCGAACAGCCAAACCCTTGGGACCTACTTCAGCCCCAGGATGCGATGAGCCGACATCGAGGTGCCAAACCTCCCCGTCGATGTGAACTCTTGGGGGAGATCAGCCTGTTATCCCCGGA
>JACRPV010000249.1 GCA_016223015.1 Geobacter sp.
CACCGGGCGGGCCGCCGATCCACCAACCTCCCCCTCCCCTGCCACCGCCGCCGCTGCCAAACAGGAAGGCGATAAACAGACCGACTGCGAACCCGACAACCGCCAGCACTCCGAGCACTGCCATGCTGAGTCCGGAAAAGCTGAGGGCAGCTGCAATGGGAAGACCGGCGGCCCCGGCAATCCCGCCGAAAATCCGGGAGATGGAACCGAGAAAAACAATACCGACCAGGAGAAACAGCAGCAAGGTAACCGATGGATGGAAACCCTGTCTGCCCTGCCGGATGTCACGCTGCCGGGTCTGATACTCCCCCTTTACCGTGGCGGCGATGGCTTCGACACCGGCCAGGACGCCGCCGTCGAAATCCTGCGCCTTGAAACGGGGGGTTATCACGTCACGGATGATCCTCCCGGCCATCAGGTCGGTTAGTTTTCCTTCCAACCCGCGACCGACTTCAATCCGCACCTTCCGTTCCTGCTTGGCGATCAGGAGAATAGCGCCGTTGTCCAGCCCTTTCTGCCCGATCCGCCAGGCTTCGGCAACCCGGATGCCGAATTGCTCGATGTTTTCCCCGTCAATGGTCGGTACAGTGAGTACCACCACCTGGGTCGAATCACTCTGCTCCAGTTCAGCCAGACGCTGCTCAAGGGTCTGTACTGCCGCCGGAGAAAGCATGCCGGCATAATCGTTTACCCTGCCGCTCAGGGATGGGATCTCCAGTGCCCCGCAGAGAGCCGGAAAGGCGAACAGGAGTATGAAAAGAAAGCGAATCATTGGCAATCCGGTGCACGCACCCTGGACACTGCTTGTTCAGGGGTGCGGCATGGGCATCAGAACTTGACTTTTGGCGCCGTCTTCGCCCCTTCATCAGCCTTGAACGGCTCCTTGCGGGAGAGATGCAGCAATACGGAATTGGTCAGACTGTTGGGAAACGTCCGGATACTGATATTGAACTCCTGCACAGCCTTGTTGTATCGGCTACGCGCCACATTGATCCGGTTCTCGGTCCCTTCCAGCTGGTTCTGGAGATCCATGAAATTCTGGTTCGCCTTGAGATCGGGGTAGCGTTCCACCACCACCATCAAACGCGACAGGGCACCGGTAAGTTCACCCTGAGCACTCTGGAATTTCTGCAACGCCTGGGGATCATTGACCAGCTGCTTGGTGGCCTGGATGGACCCTACCCTGGCCCGCGCCTCTGTTACCGCCTTGAGAGTATCGGCCTCATGCTTGGCATACCCTTTTACCACCTCGACCAGGTTGGGGATCAGGTCTGCCCGGCGCTGGTAGGAAGCTTCCACATCTCCCCATGCGGCAAACACCGCCTCTTCATTGGCCTGCATGGTGTTGTAGCCACATCCCGAAAGCAGGAGTGCGGACAGAAGCAGCATCTTCATGATAAATTTTTTCATGGATACCTCCTTGATGGCTGGATTCTCAGTCAACATAATCATTGAATCGTTGCTTGTCAGCCCGATCGTAGATGATTTTCAAGGTCAACAGGCCACCATAGCAAAAAAGGGAAAAGGCATTGGCAGCGATCAGCGGCGTATCATTGAGAACAATACCATAGATGAGCCAGAGAAACATGCCAATGATGAGTATGACCTGCTGCCAGAAGGATAGATCACGGGCATGCTTGGTCCGCCATGTTTTGATAAGCTGCGGAACTACTGCCAGACTGGTGATGGAGCCTGCTATCAGGCCTACCCACGTGTAATCGCTCATTTCCCTTTTTTCCCCATGAAGGTACTGGCTGCCCAGTCGATCTGCGACAGCATGCCGCGCAGGATGGCAACCTCGCGGCTGTCCAGTTCAGCGCGGGCAAAGATACGCCGGAAAGAGCGCATCAGATGGGCAGGATTCTCAGGTTTGAGAAAACCGATACGAAGCAGAATCTGCTCCAACTGACCGTAGAATGGTTCGAGTCCGGCAGTAGAAACGAGTTCGCGTGTTTCGACAGAAGCTTCACTCACAACCAGTCCCTGCCGCAGGACAAAACAGAAAAGCAGCACAGCCTGGGCAAGGTTCAGCGAACCATAGGCATCGTCAGTCGGTATGGTCGCCTGCCAGCGACAGAGGGCAACTTCATCGGTGGTCAGGCCACTGTCTTCGCGCCCGAATACCAGGGCGGCACGGTTGCCGGCAAGTTTTTCGCCGATCATTCTTACAATCTCGTCCGGGGCAAAGATCTCCTGGCGGTATTTGCCATGACGGCGGGTAGTGGCAACGGACAACGGGGAATCAGCAATGGCATCGGCAAGCGAAGGGAAAATACGGGCGGTTGTGAGCATCTCTTTGGCGGAAACAGCAAACTTCAAGGCTTCGGGATGATCCAACGGACAAGGATTCACCAGACGCAGATCGCTTAAGCCGAAATTTTTCATGGCCCGGCAGACCATCCCGACGTTGCCGGGGTTTTGCGGCTCTACCAGAACAATGGCGATCCGCTCCGAGAAATGCATGCTCAATCCTTCCTTGATGTGACGCGGGGCGCAGTCCCTGTCGCCTGCATCCGTTTCAGCCGTGAACGGGCCGGTTTCCGGCGCCACCAGGCATGGACCACGTGAAACAGCCACATTGCAGCAATGAGACACGCCAGAACCACCACCAGGTGCTGTTCATAACGATGGACATCATCAACCACCAGCGAAGCGCCTTTACCGAACAGGTACCCGATAAGCGAAAACGCCACTGCCCAAACCAGTGCACTGACGATATTCAGCCAGCAGAACTTGAACGCCGGGAAGGTTGTCATGCCGAGGATAATCGGTAAAACGATACGAAAGCCGTAGGTGTACCGAGAAACAAACGCAACGAAGGTGCCATATCGCTCAATGAGGCGCAACGCCTTGCGGAACTTGCGCGCAATGAAGGTAAACAGGCCAAGAAGTCGCACACCCTGCCAGCGTCCCAGGTAAAAATAGAACTGGTCTCCGCAGAACGCGCCCCCAAAGGCGGTAACAATAACCCCGGCAATATGCATATATCCCTGAAACGCGAGAAACCCGGCGAGAATCAGACCGGCTTCACCTTCCAGAAAGGTCCAGACGAACAGAACCCAGTAGCCGTGCACTGCCAGGTATTCTCTCAGGTAATCCTGCATACACCCTCGCAGAGTGGGGATTGCAAATCTTATCCACCCGGCGTAGATAAAGCAACCCGAAAAACCCGCTACCCCAAACTACAGAACGCAGACGCCTTGATGGCAGCATAAAAAAAGGGGACTGCCTGACTACGGCAACATCCCCTTACTGAATTTATCCTATTTACTGAATTTGCTCTGATTTTATCGATCCAAACCGATTTCCACAATGTCAAACGTCATAGCACCATGGGAATCATTCGGAAAACATTTTTTTTCGCCTGAAACGTACCCAGCCACTTCCTGACGAAAGATAGTATGAATCAACCTTAAATCCAGCCTCCTGCCACGCTCTGGCCCAAGGTCGGTTGGAAGTATCTTTCTGGTTTGCCCAATATGCCTGGTAACGTTTAGCCGATTCGGGGAGTTCAAACCCCAATACATTTGACAACTGGACAAATGAAACCGTGACCTCAATGCTTTCATCCGATTTCTCAAGAAGAAACTCTCTCAGTTTTTCATACTTTGAACGTCTGCCAACTGATGAGCCGAATCGTTGAGAACAACGAAACCCATTTCCATCTTCGCCGTTTCGTATCGGCTTGACGCTCCATCGAGGGTCAGGAATCAACTCAAAATCCTCACCATACTTCAGGATATGAATCTGCGGTGTTCTTTCGAAGATTGACGTAACCCTGTAAAGGGGAATCTTTTCGCTCACAATGAGGTTCTTTGACGGATCTCCGCTAACCTTTAGCTTCAACCACGATATATCGTCTGACTCAGTACCTTTTACTTCGATGTACACCGGTTTTTGTGCATGCTGCCAGGTAACACAGAGGTCAGCACCATTTTCAGGACTAGAAAATCTACAGGTAGAGTCCTTTTTGAGAAAGAAATATTTTACAACCTCTATTGCCCGATTGCCTATCAAAACACTTGAAGTCCCTCTTGGATAACGTTTATTGAGAAATCCATACTCATCATCCGTCAATTGTACTAAGTGTTGTTCCATTGCTCACCCTCTTGTAAATTTTGAGAAGCATCAAGAAACTTGGGTCAAAGTTTGTTATTCATATGCGCCAGTGAAAACCAAACATGTTTATCCGAAAAATGGTGCGCCTCACTTCCGGAGAAAAACCATCTGAGTTCGGGTACTTCCTCATCGGTAAAATCACTGTCATTTACGTAATTGAAAAATTCGATTCTAGTGAACGCGCCAGGCACCAAAAATCGAAGTTCACGACTGCGAATATTGTGCTTATCTAACCAGTCGAGAAAGTTTTCAAACTGAGGCCTGCCAGGATGACCGGGAATCAGGTTCATGCTCCCCGGTCTCACCAGAACAGCCATACCGCGCAAGACAAGAAGCGCACCGAGACGACCCTGTTCGGCATGCTCCTGGAGGAATACAACCCGCTCCATCAATTCCGGTTTGATCAAGCTTCTATGAAGGGTATCGGTATCAACCTTGTTGAGGATAATGTACATGACAGTCTCCTTGTTCTCAGTTACTACTCAGCACGTTAATGACGAAGTCATGCGACCTGGCAATTGCTTGCGTACATGCTAATGAACGGATTGTGCCAATTCTTGTATCCTGGCGATAATTATCTATTTTATTGTTTAATTTCAGCATATTACAACAAATACAACTTTTGAAACTTCCTCGCGATGACTTCAAATATCAAGGAAGCGTAGTGATGGACTGTAAGATTAGTGTAAAAATATTTTACACTAATCTTACAGTCTAATAATTTCAGCTAGTTGCACAAGTGTAAAAAATATTTACACATCTCTATAGAGTATTGCCTAGTGCGGTCTGACAACATGTGTAAAATATTTTTACACATGGGAAATACACATATCTTGATGAGTCGCGAGATGGATAAAGGTCTTCGAAGAGGTGAATAGAGAAATATTCCGGGGATACTACTGGAGCTTCACGCGGCGCAGTTCCTGATCTTGACGGATGATTGATTCGAGTGTCGCATCAAGGTAGTCACGACGGCAATCCACACCATCTATCGTGCCGGTCTGCAACTTGCGCAAGAAACGGCATCCTCCGAAACAAAGCGGAAGATACGGGCAATCGAGGCATTCGCTATTCTTCCAGATATCCAACCGGTGGGACTCATGATAATCAGCAATCCCTTCTTCCAGGCTTCCGATCCGCAGTTCCTTCCAACCCATAAAAGCAGGGCATTTGAATAGTGAACCGTCACAAGCCACCACCAGGCTATTGGTAAATTCAACCATGCATCCCGCAGGCAATGGCTTGGGAGTATTGAATCCACGCTTGAGGATCTCCGCCCGGAGGAACAGGGACGCATCAATGAGCCAAGGCTCACAGATTGAAGCACATCCGGTTGAAAAATCAGCAATCCCTTCATTGCCGGCCTTGGGGGTGATGGGAGCGAAGAGGACACTGGCAACCTTATCCGGCGTTATCCCCTGCTCAAGGAGGTAATCGAGCAGGAGCGGAAACCGGCGATAATTCTCACGGGTAAAATTGCCGCCTATCTGCACGGAGACAAGTGAGTAGACATCCTTGAGATTGGCAACGATACAATCGAAACTCCCTTTCCCCGAGACGAACGGACGCTGGATGTCATGGATCGCACGAGGTCCGTCCAGGGTAAACTTGGCACCTCTGAGTCCGAGCGACGACAGCTCCTCAGCCACTGACCGATTGAGGAGGGTACCATTGGAAACCAGGTTGAAGGAATAATTCCTCCCCAAGTGGCTGGCCGCCTCAGAAAGACGATGGGAGATACGCCGGATGAGCGGTATGGACAGGAGCGGCTCGCCGCCGTAGAATTCGAGGACCACGTCCTTACCCCGGTCCAACTGCTGGTCAATGAGTCGGTCGCAGAGGAGATCGGCGGTCTCATCGGTCATGTAGCGCTTTTGCCGAAACGGGTCTTCATAACAGTAACCGCAAGCCAGGTTGCAGTCCAGGTTAAGTGTCACCAGGGCAGTAAAGCGCCTGCTCCGCGTAGCGGCATTGGCGAAGAGCGACAACATCTCTTCCCGCTCCGCCTCCCTGCTCGGCACCAGGATATCGAGCGCGGCTAGTTGCCGGGCCGCATCCTCCGCCAGGTTTCCCTGTCGTGCAGCTTCCAGCAAGGCCTCGGGCAACTCCAGCACCGCCCCCCGGCGGGTGGAAAAGAGGATCACCCTCCCCTCACCCCGGGGCGACGGATAGATCTTCAGATAACGCGACAGCTCCATAAATCTCCCATATGCACAAAGGGGGGTTACCCCCCCTTCATGTCCCTACCCCTTCGCCTAACCGAGAACAA
>JACRPV010000225.1 GCA_016223015.1 Geobacter sp.
AGGCCAGCGCCCCCGAGCGGCTGCAGCATCTGCTGGTGTCTGGCCTGGTGGCGGTGGTGCTGTGCAACCTGTTTCTGATCTCCGACTGGTACATGGTGCCCGATGTGTTCCGCCTGTCCGTGATCCTGCGCCTGGGCGTGTTGACGCCGGTGGTGCTGGTGCTGGTGGCGGTGGGCTTCTTCACCCGGCGCTGGTGGTTGGCTAACTTGCCACCCTGGACCATGCAGTTCATCGCCATGTCGGGATCCATGTTGACCTCAACCTGCTTTGGTATCGTGATGCTGAGCACGCAGAGCCCGCACGTTGTGACTTACCGCGCGGCCCTGATCCCGGTTCTGGTTTTTGGCAACCTCGTTCAGCGCCTGCGCTTCAGGTATGCCCTGGCTTCTTCCTTGTTCACGATGCTGGTGTATGCCTGCAGCGTGGTGAGCCGCCAGGGGCAGGCCAACCCCTACAAAATCATCGAGGGCCCCATGGGCCTGCTGGTCGTGGTGGTGGCGCTTTACACGCTGATCTCGGCCTTCAACCTGGAGCTGGACGAGCGCCAGCGCTTCTTGCAGACTGAGCGCACCCAGTCCTTGCGGCAGCAGCAGGAGCAGACCAACCGGGAGCTGGAGGCATTCAGCTATTCCGTTTCCCACGATCTGCGCGCTCCGCTTCGGCATATCGAAGGGTTCAGCCGACTCCTCATGGAAGAAAGCGCCGACCGGCTCGATCCGCACAGCCAGGATTATCTCAACCGGGTCTGCAGGGCGAGCCAGCGGATGTCAATGCTGATCGACGATCTGCTCAATCTTTCCCGCGTTACCCGCGGCGACATGCACCGGCAGCAGGTGAACCTTTCCCGGCTTGCCGCCGAGATCGCCGCCGATCTGCAGGAAGGGAGCCCGCACCGCTCCGTCACCTTCGAGATTGCCGAAGGGATGACCGCCTGGGGCGACCCCCACCTGCTGCGGGTCCTCCTGGTCAATCTGCTGGGGAATTCCTGGAAATACACCGGCAAATGCGAAGAGACAGTCATCGAATTCGGCTGCCGGGAGATCGACCGTGAAAAGGTCTGGTTTGTCAAAGACAATGGCGTCGGCTTCAACATGGCGTTTGCCGACCGGCTGTTCGGGACCTTCCAGCGGCTCCACCATTCCAGCGATTTCGAGGGGACCGGCATCGGCCTGGCAACGGTGAAGCGGATCATCAACCGACACGAAGGAAAGGTCTGGGGCGAGGGGGAGGTCGGCGTTGGTGCCACCTTCTACTTCACCCTGCCGAGCCAGCCCCCAAAGGAATCCCCTTTCTCCTTCACCCTCCCGGCGTGATCTTGACACTCAAAGGCTGCTTATGATAGGGTAGCGCTTCCCTCATCAGGCTAAAGACGCGCCTTTTTCGTCTGTTACCCCTCCGGCCGTGACCACTATGGGAGCACCGCATGCACTACCCCGATTTCGAGACCTTCCGATCCCTCTGCAGCCAGGGGAATCTGATCCCTGTATACCGCGAGATCATGGCCGACATGGATACGCCGGTCAGCGCCTTTCGCAAGATAGACGACGGCCGTTACGCCTTTCTCCTGGAGAGTATCGAGGGTGGCGAGAAGTGGGCCCGCTACACCTTCCTCGGCGCTTCACCCGCCGTGGTGATCCGCTCGCAGGGGCGGCGGGTAGAGGTGCTCCGCACCGGCGAAGCGCCGCAGATCGTGGAGACCGGCGACCCGCTCGGCTTTGTCCGCCAGTTCCTGGCCGGCTTCAGGCCGGTCGAGGTTGCCGGCATCCCCCGGTTCTTCGGCGGTGCGGTCGGCTATCTCGGCTATGACATGGTCCGCTTCTTCGAGGACCTCCCCACGGAAAAACCGGCCCATATCGGCGCCTGGGACTCCTATTTCGTCATCACCGACACGATCCTGATCTTCGACAACGTGCGGCAGAAGATCAAGGTGGTATCCAATGCCCACCTGGACGACGGCAAGAGCCCGGAAGACGCCTACCGCGAGGCAGTGGCCTGCATCGACGCCCTCATCCTCAAGCTGAAGACCGCCCCGGCACCGCCGGCGCCGATCCCCTCGGCAGGGAAGCGGGTGGCCTTCACCCCCAATTTCAGCCGCGAGGCCTTCGAGGCGGCGGTGGAAAAGACCAAGGAGTACGTGCGGGCCGGCGATGTCTTCCAGCTCGTCCTGTCGCAGCGCTTTTCCGGCGACCTCACCGTGGAGCCGCTAGACATCTACCGGGTGCTCCGGACCCTCAACCCTTCACCCTACATGTTCTTCCTCCGGCTGGACGAGACACTGGTGGTCGGCGCCTCGCCCGAGGTCATGGTCCGCAAGGAGGGGGAGCGGGTGGAACTGCGCCCCATTGCAGGCACCCGGCCCCGCGGCGCGTCGGCGGAAGAGGACGAGCAGATGGAGCACGAGATGCTGGCCGATCCCAAGGAGCGGGCCGAGCATGTCATGCTGGTGGACCTGGGGCGCAACGACCTGGGGCGGGTCTGCAAGACCGGCACGGTCCGGGTCTCGGAGCTGATGACCGTGGAGCGTTACTCCCATGTGATGCACATAGTTTCCAACGTGCAGGGGGTGCTGGAAGAGGGGAAGGACGCCTTCGACGTGGTACGGGCGACCTTTCCGGCCGGCACTCTTTCCGGTGCGCCCAAGGTGCGGGCCATGGAGATCGTCGACGAACTCGAACCCTGCCGGCGCGAGATCTATGGCGGGGCAGTGGGTTACTTCTCCTTCTCCGGCAACATGGACCTGGCCATCGCCATCCGCACGCTGGTCATCAAGGACGGCAAGATCCATCTCCAGGCCGGGGCCGGGATCGTTGCCGATTCGGTGCCGGCTACCGAATACCAGGAAACGGTGGACAAGGCCATGGCAGTGGTGCGGGCGATCGAACTCGCCGAACAGGGGCTTGACTGATGCTACACCAGTAAAGCTCCGTCCAGCCACGACAAGAAGTTTTTCTCTGCAGATTCCTGTCATTGGAGCGTTGCTCCGCCCACGCTATAATCTCCTTCATTCCTAAAGAGGGATTCCGTTGCACGCCACATCTCCTGTTCGAGACGGCGGTCGTCGCAAAGGTTCGTCTCACATATGTAAAATTCCTTTACATGTGTAAAATTCCTTTACACGAAAAACGCCATAACTATGTGAATTAGCACTTGATTTGTGTGTATGGGTGCGGTACACATGATGATGCCCAGGTGTGATACTGCAGTACGCTAATATGGTCGGCAGAAGTTGTCTTGCCAGGGCTTTCTGCTGCAGTCTGGATTGAGCTGACTTCATCTGGCCCCCCCCTTGGCCGCGTCCCCCTTGGCCTTTGCAACGAAATAGCCCGTCCGGAGATGATTCGGACGGGCTATTTTGCGTTGATGGGCATACTGATTGACATATTGTGCAAAAACAAGAGTGAGCCATGTCACATTCCAGCAATTATCAGTCATTTCATTGCAGAGAATGCCTGTATGTCGATAACTTGGTGTAAAGAAATTTTGCTCAGTAAAATTTCTTTACACCAGTGCTAATCCTGCTGTTTGAGCTGGATGACGAAGCAAAGTCAAGTTTCTTTACTTTACACGGGCAGTCTGCAATAGAGAGCTAGATGTGTAACATGTGAGAATATTGAAGTAATTTAATTGGCATACTTTGTGGTTATGTGGGGTATTGCTTTTTGCAGATAAACTATTGGTGACAATATTGAACCATCCTTTGTATCTGTTGATGGGCAATGATTTGGATTGTATTCAAAGTAATAGCCGCTGGGGTTCTGAGTCTATTCTTCTGGTCTCTTATAGTTTGAAAGTTGTGCGTACCCCGTCAGACTGATACCAGATAATATTTTTACCAAGGCATTTTTTCGTATCTGTGCGAACCAAAACAATAAAAAACGCCAGCAAAATGCCCGTAGTTACACCTTTTGCACAACTAACAAGCTGCATAAAAGGAGACCCGTAATGCATGGACTCAATAGAAGCACAAGGATGAATGGCTGGTTGTGGGTTGTTATTATTTCGACAATATTGGCATTGACCTGCATCTCTTTTGCTTTGGCAGATCAAAACGTAACTAATGTTAGCGAATCAGGACAATTCTCTACTTTCTCTGTATTCAAGAATATGTCGGGACCACAAAAATAAATATTAAATTGAAAAAACAATAGTCAATAGAGCTGGAGGATAATGTGAAAAAGCCAGGAGTCAACAGTATTGTAATAATATGTCTATTATTTGCGTTACTAATTATAAATACAGCTAATGCTTATACAATAGAGGAAGTTGATAATTATATTAGTAATGTTGAAGCTACTATTCAAAGCGGTGACAAGGTTTATAAACAGCAATATACGTTAAATGAACAACAAGGTTATAGGATATATTTAGACAAGAATAGTGTAATAGCAAAAAAATTTGATGGATGGGTGATAGTGTCTCAAGGGCCGTGTGGCGAATATTGGTCAAATACTGTAATCGGAGTTGAACAGTACAATTACACATATGAAAATGGTGATAACAAAACAGAATCAGCCAGTTCATATGTGTCTGCTAGCAGGCTGGGCTCTTGTAATGTTTTCGATATCCAGCCGGCAACACCTGGAGTGCATCCGGGATTTGGTGAATGCCCTGGAATTGGTGCCATTGCTCATGATGTCTCTAATCCTTGTGGGTATCCGGCTCCTGTCAAACCCGTGGACAAAACTTTCCTTCCTTCCTCTCCAGTGATTCTTATGGATTTTTTCCCGGTGAGCAGCCAATGCTCTCTTGCAGTTAGTTCTCTAACTGGCACAAACAAAATGCTGGACCCTTACTCGGGCGGCAGCGTTGGAATCAATGGCTCAATCAACGACTCGTCCGACCAAGCCATATACTGGACCCTTTCAGTGCTTGATCAGACCTTTGTCGGCAGTGGTAATTCCGTCAACGCAACATGGGATGGTAAAAGGGGCGATGGAACGGTTGTATTGCCCGGGTCTTATTCGGCAACCCTTACCGCTACTACTGCCGACGGCCAATGCAGTGACAGCAAAACCATCAACTTCACTGTGATCCCTCCCCCTGACGGCCAGTGCGGTTTGTATGTGCAGTTTGGTTCTTCTGCCCATATGCCCAGAGGCAACCTGAACCACTCCCAGAACCTTTTCAGCACTCAAGGTGGCAGTCTTCCCGTGGGGCTTACCCTCTATTACAACAGCCTCGATCCCCACAACGGCCCTCTCGGACGTGGCTGGAGTCACAGCTATGACATTTCTCTCAAGGAGAACTCCGACCGCTCGGTTTTGATCGACAATGGGAACATGAAATATGACTACTTCACATTGGCAGGAGGCGTATATACCCCTCAGGCAGGCAACTATTCAATTCTGGTAAAGAACAGCGACGGGACCTTTACCTTGACAACAAAAGACGGCCAGGTATCAACCTTCTCCAGCGATAAAAAACTTGCCACTATCAGCGATCGCAACGGCAACACCATTACCTTCATCTACGACAGCAGCGATCTTGCAACAGTCACCGACCCCTCCGGTCGAACCGCCAACTTTGCCTACGATACTGCCCATCATCTGACTTCGGTTACCGATCCTACCGGAAATGTCTACCTCTTCTCGGTTGGGACGACTCTGGCTGATGTCATCCAGCCTGACGGTGGTACCTGGCAGTATGCCTATGATGCCAACGCCTACATGCTCACCAAGACCGATCCCATCGGCAATAACACAATCTACGCATATGACGACAAGCACCGGGTTATCTCGTCCACTGACCCCGAGGGGAGGACCAGGAACATCGCCTATCCCCTGACAACCGCCACGGTGAAATCAACCACCTTTACCGAAAAGGACGGTGGGGTCTGGGCATACAGCTACGATACGCTGAAAGGAACGCTTAACAGTAAAACCGACCCGCAGGGGGGCGTGACGAGTTACACCTATGATGCAGCCGGTAACCGGACATCCACTACCCTGCCGGACGGCTCGATCTCCACAGCTACCTACGATGTCGTTGGCAACATGCTCACCACTACGGATGCCATGGGGCAGACAACCAGTTACAGCTACAACAGTTTCGGCCAAGTACTGAGTATCACCGACCCGCAGGGAGGCATAACCGCATTTGCCCATGATTCCAAGGGAAACATGACTTTGCTGACCGACCCTGCCGGTGCAACCACGAAATACGAATACGATGCCAAGGGCAATATCAGCAAGGTTATTGATCCTGCCGGGCAAACGACCAGTTTCGGGTATGACCAGAATGGAAATCTGTCCACCGTCACGGACAGCAGCGGCGCAACCACCAGCTACACCTATGGCAGCGCTGGAAACGTCACGTCCATCACCGATCCAAAAGGAGCGGTTACGCAGTTCGTCTATGATGTCAGGAACCGCCTGATCAAGACCATTGATCCCAACGGCAACAACAGCACCTTTAGCTATGACGCCAACGGGAACAAACTCTCCGATACCGACGCCAACGGTAATGTCACCAAGTACGAGTACAACAGCCAGAACCAACTCATCAAGATCGTCGACACAATGGGTAATGTCACCATCTACGCCTACGGAGGCAGCGCCTGCCCATCCTGTGGGGGCAGTACCGACAAGCTTACGAGCATCACGGATGCCAACAGAAATGCCACCAGCTACACCTATAATCAACTCGGAAGGCTCGTCACGGAAACCGACCCCCTGGGTAACGCGGCCAGCTACACTTACGACCTGAAAGGCAACCTGACAGCCAAGACAGATGCCAACGGCAACACGATCAGTTACAGTTACGACGCCAATGGCAGGCTGCTGAAAAAGGCATACCCCG
>JACRPV010000226.1 GCA_016223015.1 Geobacter sp.
GCCTTCCGGAAGTTCTGCAGAGATTCATCGATTTTCCCTTGGCTCAGCTCGGCACCGGCCAGAGCGTTATAGAGGGGAGCGTCCGAAGGTTTACCCGTCAACCCCCGCAGAATTATGCTTTCCGCTTTACGGGGATTGTTCCTCTTCATGTAGTAACTGAAGAGGAGCATGCGTGAATTGAGAAGGTCCGGCTTCACGTTAATGGCCTCGATCAGTTCCGCCTCCCCTTCGCGCTCCTGTCCCCGACCGAGGCTGATCAACCCCTTTTTCACATGAGCATCGACAATTGAAGGGTCAAGCTCAATAGCACGATTGAATTCCCGTATCCCTTCGTCCACAAGCCCCTTGGCAATCAGTACACTTCCCATGACATTGTGCGCAAAGGCGTTCCCATGGTCCTCGTCGATCACTTTTCTCATCTCGGCCATGGCGTCGTCCAGCCGCTTCTGTTGGAGGAGGATCATCCCAATCATAATGCGTGAACGACTGTGGTTGGGAAACCTGTCTAGTATCGCCCGAAACTGACTGATGGCACTTTCGAGCTGCCCTGAAACATAATAGGTCATACCGAGATAATAATAACCATCGAGGGTGGGTTGAATCTTCAGTGAATTCTGGAGGGCGGCAATGGCTTCGGTATAACTCTTCTTCTTGAAGCTGAGAATCCCTGCGAAACGAGCAGATTCGCCAGATTTGGAGAACCTTCTTGCAAGTTCGGAAGAAACCTGCTCCGCCTTTGGCATATCACCCAGTTCAAGGTACATGAGCCCCATCCGATATAACGGCATTGGGTCGTTCTTTGAGATATCAGAAAGTTTTCTATACACATCAAGTGCCTTTGCCTTGTTGCCTCTGGCCAACTCCATCTGGGCAAGCAGGTTATAGGCCTTCGCATTGTCTGGCTTTGCCGTTATCACTTCATCGATCAGCTTTCGGGCAGAAGCATCACGGCCTGATGCGGCATAGACCAAAGCCAGTTCAAGTTTTGCCTCAAAATTCCCCGGATTTATCTGTAGTGCCTGCAAGAAGAAACGTTCAGCCTCATTGCCATCTTTTTTCAAGGCAAAGGAAATTCCTTTATACTCGAGAGCAACCGAATCTGCAGGCTTTTGCGCAAGATATTCATCGAGAAGCTTCAGGGCATCGTCGGGCTTTCGCGTAGAATTGTAGACTTTTGCCAATTGGAGTTTCAGCTCCAGCTTCTGAGGAAACTGCACGTTCAATTTTTTCAATTCGCGCTCTGCTCCCTCGAAACGGCCAGAGTCGATATAGGCCGTTGCAAGCTGCTCACGGGCCTCGGCAAAATTCTGATCAACCTCCAGCGCCTTCTTGAAAAACACGATAGCTCCGTTCGGGTTCCCCCTCCCGAGCTCTTCCTTCCCCTTGGCGCAAAGTTCTTCCTTGGATTTACCGCCACATCCGGCAAGCAGCAGCACAGTCAATGCAACGAGTATATATTTGATCATGATAACCCTCCCCAAAGGTATTGAATGTGCATTCCTATCCCGTTCTGCAGAAACTAATTAGTGTCCGTCCGTAAACTATAACATCCTGATATTTATACAAAATGTCGAATATTTTGCTGTAGTTTTTAGGCGCGCCGTGATAGAATTCAACCCCAACAAGCCGATATTATTCATCAATTTGCTTGGGGGGCTTCCTGGA
>JACRPV010000227.1:0-7782 GCA_016223015.1 Geobacter sp.
AAAAGGGGGCGCCACTGGCAGTGGCCCAACCCAACCAGCGGATAGTGCTCCGCTTCCCGGTGCCGGTGGAGCGGTATGACCTGCTGCGGCGGGAATCTACAGACGAGGAACAGTGACTGCGTGAAAAGTATCCTGAGATTCATTACCGCAACTGCCGGCAGTGCCCGGCGTGATCTGACCACCCTGACCCTGGTGTTCGGCATCGCCTTTTTCCAGTTCCTGGGGCGTTTCCCGCTCATGGAGCCCGACGAGGGGCGCTATGCCGAGATCCCGCGGGAGATGCTGGAGCGGGGCGATTTCGTGACGCCGCTTCTGAACTATGTCAAGTATTTCGAGAAGCCGCCGCTTCATTATTGGCTGAATGCCCTGTCGCTGTCCGTCTTCGGGGAGAACGAATTTGCCGCGCGCTTCCCCGGAACGCTTTGCGGCCTTCTCACGGTGCTCTTCACCTATCATATGGGGCGAAAGCTGTTCGGTCGCCGCGAGGGGATGCTGGCAGCCCTGGTGCTCGGTTCGGCCACCGGATTCCTGGTGCAGTCGCGGATCAATTTCATCGACATGACCCTCACCTTCTGCATGACCGCGGCGCTGGGCTGCTTTCTCCTCGCCTCCCGCCCGGACGAGAAGCGAAAGTGGCTATATTACTATCTGTTTTATATCTTTGCGGCCCTGGCCGTGCTGGCCAAGGGGCTGATCGGGCTGGTCCTGCCCGGTGCGGTGATCTTCCTCTACCTGCTCATCTGCCGCCGCTGGCGTCTCCTGAAGGAGATGCGGCTGTTGACCGGTATCCCGCTCTTTCTGGCGGTCGCCGCCCCCTGGTTCGTTCTGGTGTCGCTGCGCAATCCCGAATTCGCCCGCTTCTTCTTCATCCATGAACACTTCGAGCGTTTCCTCACCAAGGTGCATGGCCGTTACCAGCCGTTCTGGTTTTTCATACCCATACTCCTCCTGACCATGCTCCCCTGGTCGTTCTTCGTGCCCCAGGCACTTGCCAAAGCCTGGCGGGAGCGGAAGGCGCCCAGCGGCGAAAACCTGATCTACCTCATCCTCTGGGCCGGTTTCATCTTTCTCTTCTTTTCCAAGTCCAATTCGAAGCTCATCCCCTATATCCTTCCGGTCTTTCCGGCCCTGGCCCTTCTGGTCGGGCGCTTGTTCTGCACGATCCTGGACGGAGAAGAGCTGCCGGCCCGGGTCACCATGGTCCTGGCAACAATCCTCTGCATCGTGGGGCTCGGTGCGATGGTCTACCCCCATGTGGCAACCCGGCCCGATCTGTCGCCGGTCGGCGGCATCGTGGCCGGGGGGATCTTCCTGGCAGAAGGGGTTCTGGCCTTTGTCGCCGTTTACTATCGCGACGGTCAGCGGCTGTTCCTGACCCTCTTCGCCGGCGGGTTGCTTTTGGCCGTGGTGGGGCCGCACTTTTTCTACGAGCGGATCTCCCAGCGGCGGGCGAGTTCCAAGGAGCTCTGCCTCCTGGTGCGGAAGGTGGCGGGGCCCGACACGGTGGTCGCCTCGTTCGGCTATGAGCAGGGGCTCCCCTTCTATGCGCAGCGGCGCGTGATCGTGGTCGGCGGGATCGGCGAGCTGGAGTTCGGTTCCAAGCAGGGAGACCAGTCGGCCTGGTTCATGGATGTGGACCGATTCGTCCCGATCTGGGATTCCTCCCGTCCCGTGGTTGCGCTCCTCAGGCAAGGGGATCTCGACACCCTCATGAGCAAGTCAAAAACTCAGGTACGCATACTCGGCGAAGACAGCCGCAAGCTTCTGATCACCAATCGCTGACGCAGCGGTTGCGGTGTCTGTCCTGCGCTTCGGATGCGTCTGCCCGATGAGGCCCCGCTGCAGGCCCGGCGGGTGACGAAGCCGACACTGGGGCGGCTTTGTGGCGCGAAAAGTGTTTGCACGACCGTGGGATTTGTGCCATAAATAAGCGATTTGCGATAGTTCCTGGAGGTTTCCGGTGCGCAGCGAGTTTCTCCCCTTTTCCACTCCCACCCTAGAGGACGCGGAGATCAACGAAGTCGTCGATTCCCTCCGTTCCGGCTGGATCACCACCGGCCCCAAGGTGAAGCGTTTCGAGGACGCCTTCAGGGCGTATGTCGGCGCCCCCTATGCCGTGCCGCTCAGTTCGGCCACCGCCGGGCTCCACCTGACCCTGCTTGCCCTCGGCATCAAGGAGGGGGACGAGATCATCACCACCCCCATGACCTTTGCCTCCACGGCGAGCATCCCGGTCCTGTGCGGTGCAAAGCCGGTGCTGGTGGATATCGAGCCCGGCACCCTCAATATCGATGCTGGGAAGATCCGCGCGAAGATCACCCCCAAGACCCGGGCGATCATCCCTGTCCACTTTGCCGGTCAATCCTGCGATCTCGACCCGATATTCGCCCTGGCCCGCGAATTCGGGCTCACCGTCATCGAGGACGCGGCCCATGCTGCGGGCGCCGAATACAAGGGGAAGCGGATCGGCTCCTTCGATTCGATCTCCATCTTCTCCTTCCATCCCAACAAGAACCTGACCACCGGCGAGGGGGGGATGGTCTGTACCCCGGACGAGACCCTGGCCGAGGAGGTGTCGCTCCTCAAGTTTCACGGCATGAGCCGCGAGGCGTGGAAGCGTTTCGCCGCCAGCGGCACCCCCAACTGCGACATCGTGCTGCCCGGCTTCAAGTACAACATGATGGACATCCAGGCGGCCATCGGCATCCACCAGCTCCCCAAGCTGGACCGCTTCATCGACCGCCGCACCGAGATCGCCGCATTCTACAACCAGGCCCTGGCCGACGTGGCTGAGCTGGCCCTGCCTGCCTGCGGCCCGTATCAGCAGCGCCATGCCTGGCATCTCTACACGCCGCTGGTCCGGGTCGAACTGCTCGACATCGACCGGGACGGCTTCATGGCCGAGCTGAAGAAGCTGAACATTGGCACCGGGCTCCACTACAAGGCGGTCCACCACCATGCCTGGTATCGGGAGCACCTGCCCCAGCCCGCAGGCAGCCTTCCCAACGCCGATTACGCTTCGGACCGGATCCTGTCGCTCCCGCTCTTCCCGAAGATGACCGACGAGGATGCCAGGGACGTGGTCGAAGCGGTGAAGGACGTGATCGTGAAATTCAAAAAATAACGTAGGGGCGATCCTCGTGATCGCCCGGTTCAAGGCCAATACAGGATTTTGGGCGAATACGAGATTCGATTAAGGGCGAATACGAGATTCGATTAAGGGCGAATACGAGATTCGCCCCTACAGGAATGCATCCAATGCCGCAACAGCCGTACATCTCCATCATCATCCCGGTCTACAACGAGGAAGGGAACCTGGACAATCTCATGGCCAGGCTCTACCCGGTCATGCAGGGGCTTGCGCTCCCGTTCGAGATCATCTTCACCGACGATGGCAGCCGGGACCGCTCCCTGGAGATCCTGCAGGGATTCACTGCCCGCTATCCGGAGGTCCGGGTGGTGGAGTTCAACGGCAATTTCGGTCAGCACATGGCGATCATGGCCGCCTTCGAGGTGAGCCGCGGCCAGATCATGATCACCCTGGACGCCGACCTGCAGAACCCGCCGGAGGAGATCCCCAAGCTCATAGCCGAGGTGGAGAAGGGGCACGACGTCGTCGGCAGCATCCGCCAGAAGCGGCAGGACACCTTTTTCCGCAAGACCGCGTCGCTGATGGTGAACGTCGTCACCCGCAAGATGACCGGCATGAAGATGAGCGACTACGGCTGCATGCTGCGGGCCTATCACCGCAACGTGGTGAACAACATCAACCGCTGTCAGGAGGCCTCCACCTTCATCCCGGCCCTGGCCCAGACCTTTGCCTCCTCGCCGTCCGAGGTCGAGGTGGCCCATGCCGAGCGGCTCGAAGGGGAGAGCAAATACTCGCTCTACAAGCTGATCCGCCTCAACTTCGACCTGATGACCGGCTTTTCCGTGGTACCGCTGCAGCTCTTCGCCTTGCTCGGGATTCTTACCTCGCTCTTTGCCGTGGCCTTTGCCATCTTCCTGCTGGTGCGGCGTTTCCTGGTCGGCGCCGAGGTGGAAGGGGTCTTCACCCTCTTTGCCATCCTCTTCTTCTTCATCGGCATCACGATCTTCGGCATCGGCATCGTCGGCGAGTACGTGGGGAGGATCTACCAGGAGGTGAGGAGACGGCCGCGGTACGTGGTGCGCAAGGTGCACGGGACTGACTAGCGAATGCCGCTTTTCCGCCATCTCGGCGTCAGGCTGCGGACCGCTCTTGTGCGGCGTAGCGCTGTTTATGCCCTGTGGGTACTACGCCTCCGCGGCGCTCCTTGCCTTCCTTGACCTGACGAAAAATCGACATCCGTCAGGTTTTCAGGTACAAAAGCGGATGTTTTTGTACGCATTCAGGTAATGTCATGACAAACAAAATCGTCGTCTGCGCCTATCATAACGTCGGTTATCGCTGCCTGGAGGAGCTGCTTGCTCAGGGGGCCGATGTCCGCCTGCTCTTCACCCACGAGGATTCGCCGACCGAGCAGATCTGGTTCAAGTCGGTGCGGGAGCTGGCCGAGCGCCACGGCATTCCGTACGTCACCAGCGACATCAATGCTTCGGAGAACCGGGAGCGGGTGCGGGAGATCGCCCCGGCGTTCCTCCTTTCCTTCTACTACCGGAACATGATCCGGCCGGAGGTGCTGGAACTGGCCGCCAGGGGGGCGCTGAACCTGCACGGCTCCTACCTGCCCCGGTATCGCGGCAGGGTGCCGGTGAACTGGGCGGTCATCAACGGCGAGACCGAGACCGGCGCCACGCTCCACTACATGGTGGAGAAACCGGATGCCGGCGAGATCGTCGACCGGGAGCGGGTGGCCATCGCCTTCACCGATACTGCCTTCGACGTCTTCAACAAGGTGACCGACGCGGCAGTGACGGTCATCGGCCGGGCCTGGCCGCAGCTTCTGGCCGGGACCGCGCCGCGTATCCCCATGGATCTGAAGGCCGGCAACTACTGTGGCGGCAGAAAGCCCGAGGACGGCCGGATCGACTGGACGAAGAGCGCCGTTCAGCTCTACAACCTGGTGCGCGGCGTGACTCACCCCTATCCGGGCGCCTTTACCCATCTCGGCGGGCAGAAGGTCGTCATCTGGCAGGCCTGGCCGCACCAGGGAAGCGGCGAGCCGGGCAGGATCGTATCGGCAGAGCCGCTCCTGGTCGGGACCGGCGAGGGGCTCCTGGAGATCAGGAGCCTGCAGGTGGAGAACGAAGCGGAAACCGACGCTGCCGCCTTCATGGAGAAGTTATTGCCGGCGGTGGTAAGGTTCGAATAAATATACCTACCGGCTTCGAGAACGGCGCCATATGCTAGGCGCCCAAGGAGCGGGGTGCGAGGCGTAGCACAGCTACGTCGAGCGCCGCGCGACGCCGGGCAACAACTCAGATGGCCCGTTGTCGGAGCCGCAACAAGGAGAAAGAACGAATGAAAGTACTGATTCTTGGCGTAAACGGCTTTATCGGCAACGCCTTGACCCGCCGCATCCTCGACACCACCGACTGGGAAGTCTACGGCCTGGACATGAGCGACAACAAGCTCGAACACTCCATCGGCCATCCCCGCTTCCACTTCCTGGAAGGGGACATCACCATCAACAAGGAGTGGATCGAGTACAACATCAAGAAGTGCGACGTGGTGCTGCCGCTGGTGGCCATCGCCACGCCGGTCACCTATGTGAAGGACCCGCTGCGCGTCTTCGAACTGGACTTCGAGGAGAACCTGAAGATCATCCGCCAGTGCGTGAAGTACAAGAAACGGGTCATCTTTCCCTCCACCTCCGAGGTCTACGGCATGAGCCCGGACCGGGAGTTCGACGAAGAGAGCTCGCCGCTCATGCTCGGCCCGATCAACAAGGAGCGCTGGATCTACTCCTGCGCCAAGCAGATGCTCGACCGGGTCATCTACGCCTACGGCGCCCACGAAGGATTCCAGTACACCCTGTTCCGCCCCTTCAACTGGGTCGGTCCCAAGCTCGATTCCATCTCCACGGCCAAGGAAGGGAGCTCGCGGGTCCTCACCCAGTTCCTCTACAATATCCTGGCCGGCGAACCGATCCAGCTGGTGGACGGCGGCAATCAGCGCCGCTCCTTCACCTTTGTGGAGGACGGCATCGACTGCCTGATGAAGATCATCGCCAATGAAAACGGCTGCGCCAACGCCGGCATCTTCAACATCGGCAACCCCGGCAACGACCTGTCGGTCCGGGAACTGGCCGAAAAGCTGATCGCCCTGGTCAAGGAGTACCCCGCCTACCGGGAAAAGGCCGAGAACTGCCGGATCGTGGACATCACCTCGGGCGAGTTCTACGGCAAGGGATACCAGGACATGCTGACCCGCGTCCCTTCGGTGGAAAATGCCAAAAAATGCCTCGGCTGGGCACCTAAGACCGGCATCGACGAGGCGCTTCGCAAGACGCTGGACTTCTACCTGATTGAGGACAAGGAGAAGATCGAGCACCTGCTGTAACCGCCTGCTGAGGCGTTGGGGGGATCGGAAATGACCGGGATTTTCCGTACATGGGTACTGCTGGCCGCTCTGCTGCTTCTGCCCGTGCAGGCGCAGGCTGCGGATTTCGACTGGATGAAGGCTCGCGATAGTGTCGGCCAGGATGGGTCGGGCATCCAGCAGTATCTCACGTTCAAGGGGGGCGGCTTCTTCCCGGATGTCAGGGTGGATGGCCGCAGCCTCGATTTCGACACCGGCACCGGCGCCGAACTGGGCTACGGCATCCGGCCGCTGCCGTATGTCGCTGCAGAGGCGACGATCGGCTACTATGAGACCGATTATCTCAAGGATGATCCCCTCCTGACCCACGATTACGCTGCCGACCCCTTCTATTCCCTTTCCGCCGTGCCGATGGCGCTGACGGCAAAGGCCATAGTTCCCTTGAGTTATGTCGATATCTATGTCCTCGGCGGCGGCGGCATGCAGTACCTGATGGCAAAGAAAAAGATCTCGGCAAGCCAGGAACTGGAGGACGACGACCTGACGACCGCCCTCTACTATGGCGGCGGGGTTGCCTTAAAGCTGGGTGGGGCGGGCTCCTTCGCCATAGAGGTCAAGCGGATCGAGCAGTTGAAAAGCACCATGATGGGGAGTTCGTTCGACATTTCGGGAACATTTCTGTACGGATCCGTGACGATGGGGTTCTGATGCCCGTCGTGCCGCGGTAAACCTGCCCGGAGGGCGGGAGCGCAAACTGCATGACTGAAAGACCCGCCACAGTTGCCCTCAAGGTCGACGTGGATACCTTCATCGGTACCCGCGACGGCGTGCCGCGCATGCTGGAGATCCTGAAGCGATTCCACATCAGGGCCACCTTCTATTTCTCCCTCGGTCCGGACAACTCGGGCAAGGCGATCCGCCGCATCTTCCGGAAAGGGTTCCTGGAGAAGATGCTCCGGACCCGCGCCCCTTCGGTATATGGCCTGCGCACCATGCTCTACGGCACCCTCCTGCCCCCTCCCATCATCGGCGAACGCCTGCCGCAGATACTGCAACTGACCGAACAGGAAGGGCATGAGATCGGCATCCACTGCTGGGACCATGTCAAATGGCACGATTACCTCCCCTGGCTCCCCAAACAGTCCGCGCTGCTCGAACTCGGGCGGGCGAGCGCCCTGTTCGAGGAGATCATCGGCCGCCGCACCCGCACCACAGCCGCTCCCGGCTGGACCGTCACTGCCGATTCCCTGGAGATCCAGGACGCCATGAGGCTTACCCACTGCAGCGATGCCCGTGGCACCCACCCGTTCTACCCGGTC
>JACRPV010000227.1:7804-15706 GCA_016223015.1 Geobacter sp.
TCAATACCTTGCAGATCCCTTCCACCTGGCCCACCATGGACGAACTCCTCGGCGAGAACGGCATCACCACCGCCACCATCAACGACCATTATCTCTCCCTGCTCCAGCCGGGGCTCAATGTGCATACCATCCATGCGGAACTGGAGGGGAAGGCGTTCAGCGATCTCTTTACCGATCTCCTGCAACGGCTGCGTAACCGCGGGGCGCGGTTTATGACCCTTGACGAGGTGGCGAAGGATGTCGGTTACGATGCGCCGGCCTGCGAGCTGGCAATGGGCGCCATTGCGGGCAGGGCGATGCCGGTGGCGCTCCAGGGGGCGACCCGCGATGCCTGATGCGACGGTTGTCAGGCACTACCGCGTGGCACGCCGCGACATGGTTTTTCTCAAGTTCATCGTCGAGGCCTACGAGGGGATGATGACCATGAGCACGGTCGACCAGCGGGAGGGGATCGTCCGGATCATCTCCGCCGACTGGGCAGCAGCCGACAGCGCGGCGCTGCTCGCCTCGCTGCAGGGGGATATAACCCTGGAAGAGATGCCCGATTACGCGGCGCACTGACCGGCTCGGTCTTTCCCGCCGCACTTTGAGTACCTACACAAGAAACCGGAGGGCGACAGTGCTTGAAACCATGGATATACGGAGTATCCTCCGCCGCGCCCTTGCCAATGGCGGCGAGTTTGCCGACCTCTATTTCGAGGAGGGGACGGTAACCGGCGTCAGCTGCGAGGATGGCAGGATCGAACGGGTCATTTCCGGCAGCGATCGGGGGGTGGGGATCCGGGTTATCGCGGACCTGCGCACTGCATATGCCTATACCAACGATGTGACGGAGCGAGCGCTCATGGAGCTGGCCGAAACCGTGAGCCGTGCCGTGCAGGGGCGGCGGTTCGAGGGTGCCGTCGATCTTCGCAGCCGTGTCGTCGGTCCGGGGTTCCCGATCCTGGAACCGCCTGACCTGGTGCCGTTGGAGGAGCGGGTGGAGCTTGTCCGCCTGGCCGACCGGGTGGCACGCGGCGTCGATCCGCGCATCCGCCAGGTGACGGTCTCCTACCGCGACGGCGGGTCGCGGAGCCAGATCGCCAACTCGCTGGGCGAATTCGTGGAAAACAATCGCACGGGCGTGGTCTTTGCAGTGCAAGCGGTAGCTGCCGACGGCGGGGTGATCCAGACCGGTTACGAGCCGGTGGGTGGCTTTTGCGGCCTGGAGATCCTTCGTACGCACCCGGTGGAGGAGATTGCCCGGATCGCGGCCCGCAGGGCGGTCATGATGCTGGAGGCCCGCAAGGCTCCCGGCGGCATGATGCCGGTGGTCCTCTCGTCCGAGGCAGGGGGGACCATGGTCCACGAGGCGATCGGCCACCGTGGTCGCCTCACCGCTGGTCACGGTGGTGGACGACTCCACCATCCCAAATGCCCGTGGCTCGTTCTCCTTCGACGACGAAGGGGTCCCTGCCCAGCGGACCGTGCTGGTGGAGAACGGCGTGCTGAAGGGTTACCTTTCCGACCGCCTCACCGCCATGAAGACCGGCCAGGCCTCCACGGCCAACGGCCGGCGCGAGTCGTACCAGACCAAGCCGATCGTCAGGATGACCAACACCCTGATCGCGCCCGGCAGCACGCCCCCCGAAGAGGTGGTACGGGAGGCGACCCATGGCCTGTTCGTCAGGAAGATGGGTGGCGGGCAGGTGAACACGGTCACCGGCGACTTCGTCTTCGAGGTCACCGAAGGCTATCTGATCGAAAACGGGACGATCGGCGAGCCGGTGCGCGGGGCAACCCTCACCGGCAGCGGGCCGGCTGTCCTGCAGAACATCGTCCGGGTCGGCAGCGATCTCGGTTTCGGCATCGGCACCTGCGGCAAGGATGGCCAGGGGGTGCCGGTATCCGATGCCCAGCCGACCCTGCTGATTTCCGAAATCACCGTTGGCGGAGCAGCCTGAGCGGAGTGGCGACAGATGCGTGAACCCAGGGCACATACGGCGGCAGGGGAAACCTTTGCCGCGTTGAGCCATGCCGGCTTTCTGCAGGGGCACATCCTGGCGCCGTTCAAGCGCCAGGGGGCCGGTGCGGCCGCAGGTTCTTCCTGGCAGTATGCCGGCAACAACGGGGTGCCGCCGCTCTTTTCCCGCATCGCCGAAGCTTCCCTTGCCGAACTGCTCGACCGTGCCCAGCGCCGCTCAAGTCCCCAGGTAACCAGGACCCCGGCCGGGCTCTATTTCTTCGCCCTGCCCCTGGGAGGTGCGCCCTCTCCGTGGTGCCTGGCCTGCGGCGGGGTGCGCGATGCCCGCCTCGACCTGTTGCGGGTGGAAGAGCTGGCCGTCAGCCTGGGTGAAGACCCGCTTCGCCTCCTGGAAGAGTTCGAATCACTGCCCGTTGCCACCTTCGGTTCCGTTGCGGAACTGGCAGGCCGCACCTTTGCCCTGGTCCGCCTCCTGGGCGGGCATGATCTCGTGCCGGCCCATGGGCCTGAGGGGGACGAACTGCTCCGCCTGGTGCTGGAACTGTCGGCAGAGCTCGACCGGGCAGCCACCCGCGACGATGTCATTGCCCTTCTGGCCGAATCCCTGGGAATTCTCTTCGATCTGCAGGGGGTCGCGACCATCCTTCCTGCCGAGGGCGGTCCGGGCTGGCAGGTCTGCCCGGCCTGGGGGGCCGAGTTCACTCCGTTTACCCTGCAGGATCAAGGCGCGCGCCATTGTCTCGGCGGCCAGACGGTCCGTCTGCCGGTGCACGACCTGGCCGGCTTTCTCCCCTCCTATGCAGGCAACAACGGGATCTGCGTGCCGTTACTGGCGGGTGACGCGACCCTGGGCGCCCTGTTGCTGGTCGGAGAGCGGCTGCGTGGCAACGATCTCCTCATGCAGGAGCTTCTGATCGGCCGCGCGGCAGCCCGGATCGCGGGAGTGCAGCGAGAGCGGCAGCAGACCGAACAGGTGGAGCGCGCCGAGCGGCTGGTGCAGATCTTCACGGAACTGACCATGGTGGAAGGGATGGAGGAGCTCTGCCGTAACGTCCTAGAGCGGGGAGCCAAGCTGGTGGGGGCGCGCTCGGGCTCGCTCATGCTCCTGGACCGGCAGAAGGAATTCCTCACGATTGCGGCAGTGAAGGGGATGCATCCGATGCTGGCCCGGCGTTTCACCGTGAAGCTGGGGAGCGGCATTGCCGGTCAGGTGGCCCTGACCGGGCAGCCGGTGCTGGTGAACGATATCGTCAACGACGAGCGTTTCACCATCGGGCACCGTTCCCGGTTCAAGACCGGCTCCCTCATCAGCCTGCCGTTGTCGTGCCGCGACGAAACGGTCGGGGTGCTCAATCTGGCCGACCGCGCCGATCAGACCCCGTTTGGCAACGACGACCTGGAACTGCTGACCAGGTTGGCGACCCATGCCGCCGGGCTGCTCCTGCGGATGAAGACCCATGAAGGGGTGCGGCTTCTGGAGCGGCTTTCCATCACCGATCCGCTCACCGAGCTCTACAACCGGCGGTTCCTGGAGCGGCGGATGGACGAGGAGCTTTCCCGCAGCGTGCGCAATGGCCTGCGGCTCAGCGTGATGATGCTCGACCTGGACAATTTCAAGCTCTATAACGATCTCTGCGGCCATCCTGCCGGCGACCGGGCGCTGCGGAAGGTGGCGCAGCTCCTGCAACGGTCGGTGCGGGAGATGGACGTGGTGACGCGCTACGGTGGCGAGGAATTCTGCATCCTCCTCCCCGATACCCCCAACGTGGATGCCCATTTTGTCGCGGAGCGGATCCGCTACGCCATCGAGCACGAACTCTTTGCCGGCGAGGAAGGTCTCCCTTCCAGCACCCTCACCATCAGCATCGGCATCGCCACCTACCCGGACAACGGAGCCACCGCCGCCGATCTCATCTCCACTGCCGATGTGGCCCTCTACCAGGCAAAGGCCGAAGGCCGCAACCGGATCGTCTCCAGCCTGGACCTCCCGACTGCCAGCAGGTTTCGGATCGTCGCACCCTCTCCCCAGCAGACCCACTGAAACAGGTTGTTGAAAACGAAGTTTCAGCGCAGCTAAAACCAGCCATCTCGCCGCCGTCCTCGCAAGCCGCCTTGTGCGGCGTAGCGCGGTTTATGCCCTGTGGGTGCTACGCCTCCGCGGGGCTTTCTACGGGTGCGACGATCTGACAGCTATTGAACAACCTGCGTTTTCAAGAATCTGCGTTTCAAGAACCTGCTAACGGGCTCGTCTGTTGCTCTGCTCCTTTAGCGCATCCGCACATGCCCGCTCCAGTGAGGCCTTTTTCCGCAACCCCAGCAGGTCGTATGCCCTGGCAAGATTGTCGTGATAGGCGGCATTCTCCGGATTGAGGCGGACGGCGGACTCTATCTCGATAATGGCGGCCTCTGTCCTGCCGGTGGCGGCCAGGGCCGCTCCCAGGTTGTTGCGGGCGTCGGCCAGGGTGGGATCGAGCCGTAGCGCCTGGCGATAGGAAGATATCGCCCCCTCCAGGTTGCCGGTGGCGGCCCGGAGCGACCCCAGGGCGTTGTGGGCCTCGGCGAGCGCCGGATCGAGGGCGAGCGCTGCCTCGTAATCGCTTCGGGCCGCAGCGTACTCGCCGCGGCTCGCCCGGATCACCCCCAGGTTGTAGCGGGCCCGGGCATGGCGGGGGTCGATGGCGATGGCCTGGCGGAATTCGTTCTCGGCAGCATCGAGCAGCCCGCGCCGGCTCAGCACCACCCCCAGGTTGTAGTGGGGGCGGGCCTTTCCCGGCGCCTTGGCAGCGGCGTCGCTCCAGAGGAGGAGTTCGTCCCCCCAGGTCAGGTTGCGCTGCCAGGCGGCTGTCGCCAGGAGCAGCACGATGGCGGCTGCCGTAGCAATGACCGGGCGGGGCGAAAACCGCTCTGCCATGGCTCCTGCCGCGGCTCCGGCCACAAGGGCCATGCCGAGGGACGGAAGGTAGAGCCGGTGCTCGTTGATGACGTCGGCCAGCGGAACTATTGACTCCACCGCCAGGGTGAGGAAGAACCAGCAGATCCCCACCGCTGCCTGGCGGGCAAAGAGGGCGCTCTCTCCATTGGGCTCCTTCATGCTGCGGCGAAAGAGCATGGCGGCAGCGGCGAGAAGCGCCGCGGCGAGGCCGATCCCTGCCAGTACCGGCGGCGCCAGGAGCGAGCGGTAGAGCGGGAAGTCATAGTCCAGGGTCTGGTCGACCGGCAGCAGCAGGAGCCGCAGGTAGGTGACCAGCACGGCCGGCTGGGTGAAGAGGTATGCCTCCCGCGCGGGGAGCGACGAAGCGGCCGGAGCTCCCGCCAGGACGGCCAGCTCCTGCTCGTGGCCCCCGGACAGCAGGGTCAAAAGGGGAATGACCGGCAGCAGGGCGAGAAACGGCCCGAGCCGGCAAAGCCGCTGCCGGAGCGTGCCGCGGAACAGGGCGCATTCAAGGAGGCAGATCGCCAGCGGCAGGGTAAAGGCGATCTCCTTGGCGAACATGGCGCAGAGCCCGGCCAGAAGCGCCCCGCCATACCGGGGGGCGATCCGGCGGGGCGGTTCCCCTGCCTCCCGCTTGCGGCCGGCGTCGAGGTAGAGGGTGCAGGAGAGGAGATAGAGCAGCGCGGCCAGGAGGGTGAAGCGCTGGGTAATGTAGGTAACCGCCTGGGTCTGCACCGGGTGGGCGACGAAGAGAAGCGGCGGGATGAGCATGGCGAGCCGGGTAGCGGTGGATGCCCCAGCGGAGCGGAGATCGGGGAGCAGCCCGCAGAACCGGTAGAAAAGGAGAGCCGTGGCAAGGTGCAGGGCAAGGTTCACGGCATGGTAGCCGGCAACCTCCAGCCCCCCCAGCCGGTAGTTCAGCGCCAGGGTGAGAAAGCCGAGAAAGCGCCGCGGAAAGGCCGCGAAGATGGCGGGATCAGTGAAGAAGCGGGAGAGGTCGCGGATCTGGGGGTTGGTGACGATGGTCCAGCGGTCGTCGAAGACAAAGGGGACAATGAAGCTGTCGGAGTAGGCGAACAGCCCGATTGCGACGATCAGCAGGAGATGGAAGGCCGGCTGTCGCGCCGTTACGGGCAAAGGGGAGAGGGGGCTGGGCATCTGCTCTGCCGGGAGCGGGTGGGCCGTGCGGGACGGCCCACCCCGCCGCAGGTTATTCTTCCATGAGCCTGATGGAGTTGATCATCACCGGCTCGGCAGGGACATCGGTATGGCCGGCCTTGGAGGTGGTCTTCACCTGCTTGATGGCGTCAACCACGTCCATCCCCTCCACCACCTGGCCGAAGACGGCGTAGCCGTACTGTTCCGGCTTTTTCCCCTGGTGGTCGAGGAACTTGTTGTCCACCACGTTGATGAAGAACTGGGAGGTGGCGCTGTCCACCACGTTGGTGCGGGCCATGGCCAGGGTGCCCCGCAGGTTGGAAAGGCCATTGGCCGCCTCGTTCTTGATGGCGAACTTGGTCTTTTTCGGCTGCATGTCGGTGTCCATCCCTCCACCCTGGATCATGAAGGTGCTGATCACGCGGTGGAAGGTGAGGCCGTCGTAATAGCCGTCCTTGACATAGGAGAGGAAGTTGCGCACAGAGATGGGGGCCTTCTCGTTGAAGAGTTCGATGGTCACCGGACCCATGGAGGTCTCCATCAGGACCTTGGGATTGGTCGATTCGGTCATGGCTGCTGCTCCTTACAGGTTATTTTCCCCTCTTCTACCATATTTCGCTCAGGTGGTGAACCGTTTTCTGGGGAGCGGTTTGACTGAAGGTTGCAATTGTCCGGTCTGTGGTATAGTTTTAGACGAAATTCATTCGAGGAGGGAGCCCGTGAACGTGAGAATACGGAAAGGTTGCGCGCTGGTGGTCCTGATGACGGCACTCTGCCTGACCTCCGGTCTTGCCGCTGCCGGCGAGTCGCTCATGACGTCGCATCACCAGATGATGGCGCCGCTACAGGCCAGGGTGGGCGAACCGGCCCCCGGCTTTTCCCTTGAGGCGGTGGTCGGCACGGAACAGGGCAAGGAGTTCAAGCAGATCAGCCTCTCCGACTATGCCGGCACCTGGCTGGTCCTCTTCTTCTACCCGGCCGATTTCACCTTTGTCTGTCCGACCGAGATCAAGGGGTTCAACGAAAGCGTTACCAAGTTCAAGGAGCTGGGGGCCTCAGTCGTGGGGGCATCCACGGACAGCAAGTTCTCGCACCTGGCCTGGATCAAGAGCGGGGCGCTGGGCGATCTCAAATATCCGCTGCTGGCGGACTTCAACAAGGAGACAGCCCGCCGTTACGGCATCCTCGACGAGAAACAGGGGATAGCACTGCGCGGCCTCTTCATCATCGACCCCCAGGGGGTGCTGCAGTACCAGGTGGTGCACAACACCGATGTGGGGCGGAGCGTGGACGAGACCATCCGGGTACTGGAGGCGCTGCAGAGCGGTTCACTCTGTCCGCTGGGATGGAAGCCGGGGCAGAAGACCCTGGGCAAGCCGAAGTAGCAGCAGGTTTCGGCGGCGCGACAGGGAGTTGTGGCTTGACTTCCGCAGCAAAGTACGCTACAAAATCCATCGCTCGCCGGCACGTCGTCGGCACGAAGCAAGCCGGTGTAACTCAGTTGGTAGAGTAGCTGATTCGTAATCAGCAAGTCGGCGGTTCGAGTCCGCCCATCGGCTCCAGTAGCACGCAAGGCCCCACGGAATCTCCTCTGTGGGGCCTTTTTTTTCGCCTGCGCGACCCCGCAGTGCATGGTCGGCAACCCATGGTTCCCGTTACGCCTATTCCCGGAAAAGTGCACAAAATGGGGGTGATTTTTTGCAAGGATGGGCTTATACTGAGCCGCTGCCGCAGTCGTCGGGCGCCAACCGGAGCCCTGCGGCGGCATCCGGCTTGAGGCAATACACAAGGAGGAACACATGAAGCGGGTCGTTGTTTTTTGCTTGTTCATGGTGATGGTTGTCTGTGG
>JACRPV010000228.1 GCA_016223015.1 Geobacter sp.
CTGATCGAGCTGATGATCGTTGTGAGCATCATCGGCATCCTTGCGGCAATCGCGGTTCCGAACTACAAATGGGGGATCATCCGCGCCAAGGAAGCGGTCCTGCGTGAGAACCTCTACAACATGCGGACAACCATCGACCAGTATTATGCCGATCAGGGGCGGTATCCCGACTCGTTACAAGAGATGGTAGACAAAAAATACCTGCGTGGTCTTCCCAAAGATCCCTTTACCGGCAAAACCGATACATGGATTGTCCAGCCTCCCCAACAGCCCACAGACGGCAGCAAGGTGGAGGGATCGGTCTACGAAGTCCACAGCGGTTCCGACTTGATCGGCTCCAATGGCACTCCCTATAATGAGTGGTAAAGGGCCTCTCTGTCCTGATGAACTTCCCCGTAACCAATTCTGCTTTATCTGATGGTCGAAATCAGAATGCAGTCGACTGCTGAGAGGCAATGAGATGATTCAGTTGCATAATGTATCCGTTTCCTATCAAGGGGATGTTTCTGCGCTCGGCGGGATCAGTCTCCATGTGCGCAAGGGAGAATTCCTCTTTATAACCGGAGCTTCAGGAGCGGGAAAGTCGACCCTGTTGCGGCTTGTCTTTGCAGCGGTGCAACCGACGAGCGGGCAGATCCTGATAGACGGCCAGAACCTCACCCGCATGGGTCGAACGCAGATTGCCATGCTCCGCCGCTCCATCGGGGTGGTTTTCCAGGATTTCAAGTTGCTGCCAAATCGGACGGTGTTCGAAAACGTCGCCATCACTCTCGAGGTCCTCGGCTGGGGGCAAAAAGATATCGGTCGTAAGGTGTTCCATGTTCTGAAAAGGATGGGGCTTGAACATAAGCTGCAGTCTAACCCTCTGAGGCTCTCCGGAGGGGAGCAGCAGCGAGTGGCGCTGGCACGGGCACTGGTCAACGATCCCAAGATTCTTCTTGCCGATGAGCCGACAGGGAATCTTGACGACACGAACAGGGAACAGATCCTGGATATCTTCAGGGAAGCAAATATCAAGGGGACAACGTTGCTGGTCGCTACCCATGATCGACGTCTTCTGGACAATTGCCATAAAGACTTCGTGGTCCTGGAAAAGGGAAGAATCGTGGAGGACTCCCGTGAGCAGCAATAAACATGCAGCCAGGCCTCGGCTGACCAACGAGGGGTTCTTTGGCAGATTCCGCTATTTCTGGGGGCGGGCCTTTCTCAATATCCGACAGAACCCCTTCATCAGCCTGGTCACTGTAGTAACCATCTCTCTGTCACTGCTTATCCTCTCCCTGTTTCTGCTGGTGCTAGTGAATCTCGAAGGTGCTGCGCAGGAGTGGAGCCGGCAGGTCCAGGTTACCGTCTATCTCGATAAGGAGCCGACTACCGACGAGTTGTCCGGGTTGCGTACGAAGATCCTTGCCTTGCCGGGGGCTGAGACAATCCGCTATATCTCCAAGGATGAGGCATTCAAGCGGTTCCGCGCCCGGTTGAAAGGGCAGGAGTCGCTTCTGGAAGGGGTCGTCCCCGATGTCCTGCCGGCGTCGCTGGAAATTACCCTGAAGCGCGCCAG
>JACRPV010000229.1 GCA_016223015.1 Geobacter sp.
ATCGTGCCGACAAGACCGGTATTTACAAAATTGTCGGCCCCATCGTTTATAAAAAGATAATAATAAGCTGTTGGATTTACGCTTCGCCCTGCTATGAAATCCAGGTCTCCGTCTCCGTCAAAATCTTCAATTACTATACCGCGGGCATTGCCGCCGCCGAGCTGCCAGACCGTCTCGTAATTGCTGAACGTCCCGCCGCCGTGGCTCTTTGCATAGTAAATCCATGAGGAATCATCGATGCCGAGGATAAAGCTCTTTGACCAGTTGTCCGGGGTCGCCGCATTGCAGTCATCGTCAATGCCATTCTGCGGGATTTCTTTGGCCCCGGGACTTAAGTATGGATTGCCGTCGTCGCAATCGGCCGGATTGGGATAATCAGCAGTCTGCTGGCTTAAATATCCGTCGCCGTCCGCATCGATATAATCAAGGGTTGCTGAATTACAGTCGTCATCTATGCCGTTGTACACAATCTCCGCTGCATTCGGGTTTACTGCGGGATCCGTATCGTCACAATCCGCCGCCTTGAGGAAACCGTCATAGTCAAGGTCGTCGTCAGGGGTTGTCGTGCTGCAGTCATTATCAATGCCGTCATATGGGATTTCAGCCGCGCCCGGGTTTACAAACGGGTCAGCGTCATCGCAGTCCACCCTGTTGTCATACGTGTCATTGTCGGCGTCTACAATAATATAAATGCTGAAAGACTGAGTATCGGTATGGCCTGCCGGATCGCTTGCCTGCACCGTTACATCGTTTCCGGTTTGAGGCTGTCCAACGGGAGGCGTCCATGTGATAACTCCTGTATTCGGGTCAATGACCATCCCGGCCGGCGCTGATAAAAGCGAGTATGTCAGGGCATCACCGTTAGGATCCGTCGCGTCAACGTCATAATTATAAGTAGAGCCTGCCGCCACCTCCAGGACAGGGACAGAGGTTATCATCGGGCTTATGCCGATTACGGTGACACTCTCCTCTATTGAGCCGAGAGCTAAAACCGAAGCCCGAATCGTTGTGCTGCCGTTTTTACCGCCTGTAACGTTTAACACTACCCTTCCGTCAGCGCCCGTTACAGCCGCTGCCGCGCTGAGTATTACCTTTGTCGGATCGTCAACAGAAAAACCTACTGTGACGCCGGGAACGGGCTGTCCGCCTCCGGTGACTGTAATGATGAAGGGTTTTATTTCTCCTTCGCTGATTACAAAAGTAC
>JACRPV010000230.1 GCA_016223015.1 Geobacter sp.
CCCCGGGCATCTTTGCTTCTCCCAGGGCCTTGTAGATCATGTAGCGGGCGCAGGCTTCAAACGAGTGCCTGCAGTAGCTGTTTTGCACCAGTGTTGCCGTTGACGGGCTGTTCTTCATGTTGTCGATGAAATACCTGCATTTTTCGTAATTCACGCATTCGGTCATGCAACTTCCTCTCTCTTTCTCAGCGCTCAGCCTTTTCTGACCTGCTCTGCCGCCTTGTCCGCCTGGTTGGGGAAGAGGTCCGCCGGGACCCTCTCACGGCCAAGGGCCCTGACGACCATCATCCTCGCACATTTCGAGCTGTCATCCCTGCAGTAGATCGTCTTGAAGATCTCTGCCGTCGAGGGCATGTCTGCCATCTTGTCGTTGAAGAAGATACAGGTCTGGGTTAGTTCGCATTCTGCCACGATGGGCCTCCTCATGTCGGGTTAGTCGATATATTTTCATCGGCGATAACGTAGAAAACTTGAATATGTAAACAATTGGATTTATCCAGCCCCGCCGGTTCTCGTTGCAGAGCAGGACGGCTCTGGTATACTTTCTGGCACGTAAGAAGCTGCGGTTTGATTGCCGCGGTACTACCGCGGGAGGGCTGCATGTCGTTCGTCGATGGACTCGATCCCCACTGGCTTGAGGAGCAGTACAACCGATGGCAACGGGAGCCGGACAGCGTAACGCCCGACTGGCAGGCCTTCTTTGCCGGATTCGAGTTGGGGCGGGGAGGGGCAGGGCCGGTTGCCGGTTCCATTCGGTGCCATGACTGCTCGCTCAAGCTCTCCGGCGTCAATTCCCTCATCTATCGCTACCGCGATATCGGCCATCTCCTTGCCTGCACCGATCCGCTCTCCCCCTGCCCGCTTTCCCACCCTCTGCTCGACCTGGCCGAATTCGGCCTGGATGCAGTGGACCTGGAAACGGTCTTTCCCACCCGCAGGTTTCTCAACGAATCCGCGACCCTGGCCGAGATCCTGGCAATCCTGCGCGATACCTATTGCCGGTCCGTCGGCGTCGAGTTCATGCAGATCACCGAACCTGCCGAGCGGCAGTGGCTGATCGACCGGATGGAACCGGTCCGCAATCGCCCCCAAGTCGACCGCGCAGAGCGGATCGAACTGCTCCGCCTCTTGACCGGGGCGGCCCTGTTCGAATCCTTCCTGCACCGGCGGTTTCCCGGCCAGAAGCGCTTTTCCCTGGAAGGGGGGGAGTCGCTCATCGTCCTGCTCGACCGGCTCGCCCATCACGCCGCCAGCGGCGGCATGACCGACCTGGTCCTGGGGATGGCGCACCGCGGGCGGCTCAATGTCCTGGCCAACATCATGGGGAAACCGCTGGCCAACATCTTTGCCGAATTTGCCGACAACCTGGAGCACGGTTTCGTGGGGGAAGGGGATGTGAAGTACCACAAGGGGTTCTCTGCCGAACGGGAATACCCGGATGCCGGGCGTCTCCACCTGACCCTGGCCTTCAACCCGAGCCATCTGGAGGCGGTCGACCCGGTGGTGGAAGGAAAGGCGCGCGCCCTGCAGGACCGGATCGGTCCGGACGGCGCAAAACGGCTGCTGCCGGTGCTGGTGCACGGCGATGCGGCCTTTGCCGGCCAGGGGATGGTGGCGGAGACCCTCAACCTCTCGCAGCTGGAGGGGTACCGGACCGGCGGCACCATCCACGTGGTCCTCAACAACCAGATCGGCTTTACCACCCTGCCGGCCGATGCCCGCTCCACCCGCTATGCCACCGACGTGGCCAGGATGCTGATGGTCCCCATCTTCCACGTCCACGGCGACGACCCCGAGGCGGTGGCGTTTGTGGCGCAACTGGCCCTGGACTACCGCAACGCCTTTGGCCGCGACGTGGTGGTGGAGGTGATCTGCTATCGTCGTCATGGCCACAACGAGGGGGACGAGCCCTATTTCACCCAGCCGCTCATGTACGAGCAGATCAAGGCGCGGCCGCCGGTGCACAGGCTCTATGCCGACGAACTGGTTGCCGGCGGCGAACCGGAGGAGACGGCCGCGGCCCTGGTGCAGGAAGTTACCGCCCGGCTGGAGCAGGCCCTGACCGAACCGGCCGATCCCACCGCCGATCTCGGTTTTGCCAGCGACTGGCAGGGAATCAGGCGCGAGTACGACACGGTGCCGGTTGCCACTGCCGTGAAGCGCGAGCGGCTTCTGGCATTGTCCGAACAGCTTGCCGTGCTGCCGCCGGGCTTCACGCCCCATCCCAAGGTGGCGGCCCTGTTGCAGCGTCGTCTGGAGGCGGTCCGGGCCGGGAGCGGCATCGACTGGGGTAATGCGGAGACCCTTGCCTTTGCCACATTGCTGGCGGCCGGCATCCCGGTCCGGCTGTCCGGGCAGGATTCCCGGCGGGGCACCTTCAACCACCGTCATGCCGTGCTGCACGATCTTGCCACCGACTCGACCCATACCCCCCTTGCGGGTGTTGCGGATTCCGGCGCGGCGTTTCACGTCTATGACAGCATGCTCTCGGAAAGCGCGGTGCTCGGCTTCGAATACGGCTATGCCGTGGCCTCTCCCTGCTCCCTGGTCGTCTGGGAGGCCCAGTTCGGCGACTTCGCCAACGGCGCCCAGGTGATCATCGACCAGTTCATTGCCGCGGGCGAGACCAAGTGGGACCGCTCCAGCGGCCTGATCCTCTTTCTCCCCCACGGCTACGAGGGGCAGGGGGCCGAGCATTCCAGCGCTCGCATCGAGCGGTTCCTGCAGCTCTGCGCCGAGGAGAACCTGCTGGTGGCCTATCCGTCGACCCCGGCGCAGCTCTTCCACCTCTTGCGGCGCCAGGTGTTGCAGGCGTTCCGCAAGCCCCTGGTGGTCTTCACCCCCAAGAGCCTGTTCCGCCATCCCGACTGTGTCTCGACGCTGGAGGAGCTTGCCTCGGGAGGTTTCCGCGAGGTGATTCCCGATCCGGTCCCGGCCGGCGAGGTGAGCCGGGTCCTGGTCTGCTC
>JACRPV010000260.1 GCA_016223015.1 Geobacter sp.
ATCATCTGCCTTATCTCGAAGTCACGTCCGAGCACGGGGTCGATGTCGCCTTTACGCGCTTTATCGGTCAAATTGATCGTGAACTGTTCCAGCGACTTTGCGCCTTTTAGAGGCATCCATGACGGGGTAACAGCGCCGGGCATCGCTGTTGCGACTTCGGTGTCTTCACGCGAGCCGCAAATAATATCGTTGAGGCTCTGGCTCAACGTCTCGACGGATATCTTTTTAAATTCGCCTGAGCTGGAGGCCAGCATCCGCGCGGTTTCATCGCCGCTCATGAGGGCAAGCATTATGTGCCCGGAACGGATGACTGGCATCCTGTAATCGACTGATGCAAGCAGCCATGCATCCTGCGCCATATCGGGTATGTGAGGGGAAAGCGCGGGCGTACGCGCGTTTCCTCTCTTGAAGCTTTCGATGGTGCCGGTTAGGTCTTTTATCAACTTTGATTCGTTTATCTCAAAGTGCCTCAGTATCTTCTGAACGTCCGTGTCCGGCATTTCGAGGAGTTTGATGAGGAAATGCTCTATGTCCACTTCATAGTGCGTTTGCGACAGACAAAGACCGGCCGCGGATTCGAGGGCCTTGCGGCAGGTTTCATTGAGTTTGCCGATTAATGACTTGATGTTCGCTTTCAGCATAGGTCTCCTTTTATTAAAATGTAATTTCCTGTAACTTGCTACAGAAAATATGCTGCGTCATTGTCCGGCTTGACCGGACAATCCAGAATAAAAAAACTGGATTCCCCGATCAAGTCGGGGAATGACGTGCATTGTATTAATCTGTACTATAATTCACGTCTCCTTCCGCAAACGTAACGCATGGGTCGTAATCATGCGTCATTCCCTCTGATTTAATCCATGTAGTCCAGCCAAGCTGCGGCGCAAGTCCTGCCTGTCCCAAAATACACGGCGGGATTTCATCCCGTTTAAGGATGAGGCTGACGTCAAACTCGTATTCCCTGCCGGTCATGTATTTAATCATGGAAAAAGACGAAGCGAGCACGCTCCCCGACGGCAGCAGGCGCAGGAAATTCTTATAGCCCATCGGCCCTAATTTAACCCTGAATTTAGACCTGCATTCATAAAAGTGGCTG
>JACRPV010000105.1:0-25814 GCA_016223015.1 Geobacter sp.
AGCAGCACGTCCTTGACGTCGCCCTGCAGCACGCCGGCCTGGATCGCGGCGCCGATGGCCACGACCTCGTCGGGGTTGACGCCTTTGTTGGGCACTTTGCCAAAGATGTCCTGGACCCGCTTCTGAACCGAAGGCATTCTGGTCATGCCGCCGACCAGGATGACCTCGTCAACCTCGGACGGAGAAAGCCCGGCATCCTTGAGGGCAGTGCGGCAGGGGCCTTCCAGCTTGTCCAGCAGTTCGGCGCAGAGCAGTTCCAGCTTGGCGCGGGTCAGTTTCAGGTTCAGGTGCTTGGGGCCGCTGGCGTCTGCCGTGATGAACGGCAGGTTGATGTCGGTCTCCATGGAGGAGGAGAGTTCGCACTTGGCCTTTTCAGCCGCCTCCTTGAGACGCTGGAGCGCCATCTTGTCGCTGCGCAGGTCAATCCCCTGGTCCTTCTTGAACTCGTCGGCGATCCAGTCGATCACCTTCTGGTCAAAGTCTTCGCCACCCAGGAAGGTATCGCCGTTGGTCGCCTTGACCTCGAAGACGCCGTCACCCAGCTCCAGGATGGAGATATCGAAGGTGCCCCCACCCAGGTCGAAGACGGCGATCTTTTCGTCCTTCTTCTTGTCCAGGCCATAGGCAAGGGCTGCGGCGGTCGGCTCGTTGATGATACGCAGGACGTTCAGGCCGGCGATCTTGCCGGCATCCTTGGTGGCCTGGCGCTGGGAGTCGTCGAAGTATGCCGGCACGGTAATGACCGCGTCGGTAACCGTCTCGCCCAGGTAGTCCTCGGCGGTCTTCTTCATCTTCTGCAGTACCATCGCGGAAATTTCCGGGGGTGAATACTTCTTGTCTCGCACCTCGACCCAGGCATCGCCATTGTCCGCCTTAACGATCTTGAACGGCGAGATGGCGATGTCCCTGCGGACCGCCTCGGTGTCGAACTTGCGTCCGATCAGGCGCTTGATGGCGAACAGGGTGTTTTCCGGGTTGGTGACGGCCTGGCGTTTGGCCTGCTGGCCGACCGGACGCTCACCGCTTTCGGTGAAGGCCACCATGGACGGCGTGGTGCGACTTCCCTCAGAGTTGGCTATGACAACCGGCTCACCCCCCTCCATGATGGCTACGCAGGAGTTGGTGGTGCCGAGGTCGATTCCGATCACTTTGCTCATTGTGTTGTCTCCTCTGGATTTCTTTGGTTCGTTGATAAAAAGCTAGGTATCCCCGCTGGAAAAAACAAGGGGGGATACAAAAATATCTTTACCTTACGTGACCGTCCGCTGTGTCGCTATTTTGCACCGCAGGCAACGGTGACCATGGCCGGCCTGAGCAGCCGCTCGTTGAGCAGATACCCTTTCTGGTAAATATCGACGATCGTATTGGCAGCCTGGTCGGGACAATCCACCTGGCTCATTGCCTGGTGCAGTGCCGGATCGAAGGGGGTGCCTTTCTCGGCGGCCACTGCCGTGACGCCGAACTTCTTCAACGACGCCTGCAGCATATCGAGGGTCATCCGGACGCCGACTATGACCGGGTCCTTGTTGTCGTCGGCAACATGGTCGAGAGCCCGCTCCATGTTGTCGATGGCCGGCAATACCTCCAGAAGGAGGCTTTCGGTGCCGTATTTGAGGAGTTCTTCCTTTTCCTTCTGGACCCGCTTGCGGTAGTTCTCCAGGTCGGCCCGTTCACGCAGATATCTGTCCCAGTTGGCGGCCGCTTCGGTCTCCTTTGCGGCAAGGGCCTCTTCCAGTTCTTTGACGCGATCCGTCCCTGCAGGAGTCTGCTCCTGTTCTGTAACTTCCGTTTGTTCCTCAGCCATATCGTGCTGTTCCTTCGGGGAGGAACCCTGTTTTTTCTTTTCCACGCTGCTTTCTCCTTTAATCGTTACGCGCGGCCCCTGCCGGATCATTCGCTTTCGAGCAGGCGGCTGACCAGTCGGGCCGTATAGTCGACAATCGGGATGACCTTGGCGTACCCCATGCGGGTAGGCCCGATAACTCCCAGCACACCGATGGAATTGCGACCGGTCCGGTATGTCGATGTGATCAGGCTGATGTCGCTCATCTGGCTCACCCGTGACTCTGAACCGATGAAAATATTGATGCCGTCGGCATCCATACAGCGATTGAGCAGATTGACCAGCTGGTTCTTTTCCTCAAAGGCCCGGAATATCTCCTTCATCCGCCCGATATCGGCAAACTCGGGGACATCCATGATGTTGACCCGACCTTCAAGGAAGATCTCCGAATCCGCATCCCCCACGGTCTGCTGGGAAAGCTCCAACGCCTTGGCCATGAGGCGGTCGTAGCGGGTCTTTTCGTTCTCCATCTCCTCGACGATGCGGCTCTTGATCTGGGCGATGGTCAACCCCTGGAGCAGGCCGTTGAGGTAGTTGGTCATCCGGTTCAGGTCATCGGCCGAGATATCCTCGTCGGATTCGATGATCTTGTTCTGCACCGTGCCGGATTGTGCCACCAGGATGACCAGAATCCGCCGGCCGGAGAGCTGGACGAATTCGATCTGGCGCAGTACCGCAGCAGCGAAGCGGGGCGCCACGACTACCCCCATGTAGTGGGAGATGTAGGAGAGCATCTTGCTGGTATCGCGCAGGACGGAACCGATATCGTGGCCGTTGATGCGGCAGCGGCGGCGGATTTCATCCCGTTCGCTCCTGCTCACCTGACGGACTGCCAGCAGTGAATCGACGTAGAAGCGGTAGGCCTTGTCCGTCGGAACGCGGCCGGCAGAGGTATGGGGCGATGCAAGAAAACCCATCTCCTCCAGGTCGGACATGACATTGCGGACCGTGGCCGGCGACAGGGCAAAGGGATGCCGCCGGGTGATGGTCCTGCTCCCCACCGGTTCCGCCGTTATGATATAGTCCTCGATGATTGCTTCGAGGATCTGCTTGCTGCGCTCGTTTAGATCGTCCAGCATGGGTCACCGAAAAAAATTAGCACTCCTTGGTGCAGAGTGCTAAACCTGGTGATAAGGTAATGACCAATGCCTTCTTTGTCAAGGCATTTCAAGAAAAAAAGACGGGGCAAACAAGGTTCAGACAAAGGATGCGAAGACCCTGTTGGCCAGGAGCAGGCCCCTTTTGGTGAGGTTGATGCGGCCGCCCTTTTCCTGCAGCAGGCCGTCCGTGAAATGTCGTTTCAGGGCGCCGGGGTAGGCCGTTTCCAGCGACTCGCCGAATTCTGCTGCAAAGGCCGCCGGATCGATCCCCTCCAGCAGCCTGAGCCCCAGAAAGACGGCCTCGCCCATGGCATCCCGGCGGGAGAGCCGCATGGTCTGCTCATCCGGAAGGATACCGGTGGCGAGCACATGCAGGTAATCGAGCGGTGCCGTGGGGTTGTTCCAGCGCCGCCCGAAGAGGGGCTCGCGCAGGAACGAGTGGGCGGCAGCGCCGAAGCCGAGGTAGTTGCCCCGTTGCCAGTAGACCTGGTTGTGCCGGGACCGGCGGCCGGGCCGGGAAAAATTGGCTATCTCATACTGTGCATACCCTGCTGCGGGCAATAGTTCCATGGTCGTTTCCAGCATCCGGGCTGCGGTTTCTTCAGGTGGGAGTTCCAGTTCCCCTTGCTCCATCATGGCGTGAAACGGTGTTCCCTCCTCGATGCTCAGACCGTAGGCCGAGATATGCTCCGGGCCGAGCGCCACTGCCTCTGCCAGCGTCTGTTCCCAGGCTGTCAGGCTCTGGCCGGGGAGCGAGTGGATCAGGTCGATGCCCAGGTTGTCGAACCCTGCCGCACGGGCCATGACCACCGCCTGCCTGGCTTCGTCTGCCGTATGGATACGCCCCAGCATCTCCAGCAGACCGTCATTCAGGGACTGTACCCCCAGCGACAGCCGATTGACTCCTGCCGTGCGGTAGCCGGCAAGGCTTTCAAGGGTAACCGTCCCGGGGTTTGCCTCCAGGGTGATCTCTGCCGTGGCGGAAAGGGCGAAGTGCTCTGCCGTTGCGTCGATCAGCGACCCGATCAGGCGTGGAGCCAGGAGCGACGGGGTGCCGCCGCCGATGTAGAGTGTTACTGCTTCCGGCTGTCGGGGAAAGGATTGACGCCGGAGCGCCATTTCCCGCAGCATGGCTGCAACGTATTCTTCGGGGGGTATGGACGACCCGGCCTGGGAGGCAAAGTCGCAGTACCTGCATTTCCTGGTACAGAACGGGACATGGATGTAGAGAGCAAGTTGCATCCTTTGATGATAGGGGATTTATTGCGGAAAAGTCCAAGCGTAATTTGTTTCTATCCGGGAACTCCGGATGGAAACTATTAAACTCATATTGAAAAGAGGGCTTCTTGCAGTTACACTGGGCTGCCGGAAGAGGCTCAACATGCGGAATGTGAAAGGAGATGTCCATGTCCCGATCTGTCAGGGCGGCAGCCATCCAGTTCAATATCAGGCTCGGCGATATCGATGCCAATGTGGCGACCGTTCGGGAGGCCGTGGCCAGGGTGGCTGCGCAGGGGTGCCGGTTGGCGGTGCTGCCCGAGGTCTGGAGCAGCGGCTTTGCCTACCGGGAGCTGAACGAGCTGGCGCGCCGGACCCCCGAGCTGGTGGAGGAGATGGGCCGGCTGTCGGCCGAGTACGGGATGGTACTGGTGGGGAGTCTGCCCGAACCGGATGGCGACAAGGTCTGCAATACCGCCTATATCCTCGATCAGGGAAACCTGGCCGGGAAATATCGCAAGATTCACCTCTTTTCCCTGATGAACGAGGATCGCTCCTTTACCGGCGGTGACCACTGGGTGGTTGCCGATACCAGTGTCGGCCGGATCGGCGTCTTTATCTGCTACGATCTCCGCTTTCCCGAACTGGCCCGCCGACTGGCGGTGGAGGGGGCCGAGATCCTGGTGGTGCCGGGCGAATGGCCGAAACCGCGGGAGGAGCACTGGCGGACCCTTTTGCGGGCGCGGGCCATCGAGAACCAGCTTTTCCTGGTGGCGGCAAACTGCTGCGGGGTGACAGGGAAACTGGATTTCTTCGGATCGAGCCTGATCATCGGCCCCAAGGGGGAGCTCCTGGCCGAAGGGGGGTACGAGCCGGCCGAGCTGGTGGCCGACCTGGATTTTGCCGGGATGGAGAAGTGGCGCGAACAGATCACCTGTTTCAGGGACCGCAAGCCCGAATACTACTGAGGTTGTTGAAAAGCCGCCTTGTGCGGCGTAGCGTTGTTTATGCCCTGTGGGTACTACGCAGCGGGGCTTTCTGCGGGTGCGACGATCTGACTGCTTTTGAACAACCTGTGCGGTCCGATGGCGGGCAACCGCCAGCCATGGGCCAGTGGCTGCGCGACACGCAAAATCGTATTGACTAACCATGCAGTAAGGATTATTTTCCATCCGTTGTCGCAGCTCTCAACCATTCAGGGGGTAAAATCCGTGGCATTTTTCGCCGGCACCGGCCTCGTCGTCAAACTGGTTCTGTTTATCCTGCTCTACTTCTCGGTAGTTTCCTGGGCCATCATCTTTTACAAGGTTCTGCAGGTCCACCGTGCCAACAACGAATCGGTTCGTTTCATGGACTTCTTCTGGAAGACCAAAAAGTTCGACATGATCCATACCCAGCTGGACCGGTTCGCCAATTCACCGCTCACCGTTCTCTTCAGCGAAGGGTATGCCGAATTGAAGAAGCTGATGGAGCATGGGGAAGCGCGGGATGCGAGCGAAGGGGTCAGCACCGATCTGGGTGGGATAGAGAATATTGCCCGTGCCTTGCGGCGCGCAACCACGTCGGAAATTACCCGCCTGGAGAAGTACACCACCTTCCTGGCCACTACCGGCTCTACAGCGCCGTTCATCGGCCTGTTCGGGACGGTCTGGGGCATCATGACCGCGTTCAAAGGGATCGGCGAGACCGGTTCCGCCTCCCTTGCCGTCGTTGCCCCCGGTATCGCCGAAGCGCTGATTGCCACCGCCATCGGCCTGGTTGCCGCTATTCCGGCAGTCATGGGGTACAACCATTTCCAGCACAAGATCCGGGTGTTGATCGGCGAGATGGACAATTTTTCCACTGAGTTTCTGAATATCGTCCAGCGGACGTTCGCAAAAAAATAAGGTGAACCCATGGAACTAGGGAACAGAAACAGCGATCGCGGCACCATGTCACAGATCAACGTCACGCCGTTGGTCGACGTCATGCTGGTGCTGCTGGTAATATTCATGGTGACCGCCCCGATGATGCAGCAGGGGGTGCAGGTCAATCTGCCCAAGGCCGAAACCAAGGCACTCAAGTCTCCTGAGGAAGCGGTGGTCGTTTCTATTGAAAAAAACGGCCGGTTCTTCATCGACAAGGCTGAGATATCGCCGGACGAGCTGAAGGCGAAGCTTTCGGCTCTTCTCGTCAACCGAGCCAAGAAAGAGGTTTTCCTCAAGGCGGATCGCGATGTCCCTTACGGCGAGGTGGTAAAGGTAATGGCGGAGATCAAAGGAGCCGGGGTGGAACGCCTCGGCATGGTGACTGAGCCGGCCCAACGGAAATGACCCTCACTGTCATAAGACGTGAACGGGGGCTCGGCACGCTGATCCCTGTCTCACTCTTCTTTCATATCGCCTTCTACGCATTCTTCTGGTGGCTGCACTTCTTTCCGACGATCCATCTCCCGGATGCCCCGGTCTATTATGTGGATGTGGTGAGTCTGCCGGTGGCCTCCCCTCAGGCAGGCACGCCTGGTCCTCCTGCTCCATCCGCCCGGGAAGCGTCCCTCCCGAAACCTCCACCGAAATCCCCGGAAATGAAACTTCCTGCCCCGCGTGCGGCTACTCGCCCGCAACCTGCCGTAAAACCTTCCGTTGCAGGAGCCAAGGAGAGCGAACAGGCTGGTGGATGCCTTCAGGACCACCATTGCCTATCAGAGCAAGGACCCGCGGGTGATCATGACTCTGACCGTCGATCGATCCGGGCGTATCGCAAAGAGCCGCGTTGATCGTTCAAGCGGAGACCGTCTGTTCGAGGAGTCAGTGAAACGGGCAATTGCCAAAGCGGAAAAGGAATTCAGGCCGCCACCGGGTGGCGGGGTCTTCGAGTATGGCTTCATCTTCAGCCCTCAGGGGGTTGGCAAGCAGTAAGGACCGGTTCGCAGCCGGCTGCGACAGTAATCCCCGACGCTGCACGGCAGTCGCGGGACAATAGGATTGATAGACATGTACAGATTTCTCTCAGCCATTTTCTTTCTGAGCACCCTGTTGCTGCCGGCATTGCTGCCGGCCCAGGAGAAATACCTGGAGGTGACCGCGCCGGGCAACCGCCAGCTCCAGCTCAGCATTGCCGCTCCTGTTGCTCTCGGAGGGGCGGCCCAGGCTGATGTTGCCAACGAGATGCGGGACGTCTTTCAGTTCGACATGGCCTTGGCCGGCCCCTTTGCCGTCCTCCAGTCCCCTGTTGCGGAAGCCCGTAGCGGCATCCGCTCCGGAGAGTTCGATTTCGCGGTCTGGCGTGCAGCAGGTGCCGACATGCTGATCAAGAGCGGTTATACGGTGTCGGGACAGACAGTCACCATCGAATGCCGGCTCTATGACGTCCTGACGCAGAAGGAGCTGGCTGCAAAACGGTACAGCGGGGGGAGACAGGATCTTCGCCGGATGGCCCATACCTTTTCGGACGACGTAATGGCGGCAGTGACCGGCATCAGGGGGCCGTTTACCAGCAAGATCGCTTTTGTCACCACCAAGAGCGGCAACAAGGAGATCAGTCTCATGGACTATGACGGCCATAATGTCCTGAGACTGACCCGGAATGGCTCCATCAATCTCTATCCCGACTTTTCACCCAACGGACGGGAACTGATCTTTACCTCTTACAAGAAGCGCAATCCCGACCTGTATCGCCGAGAGCTCTTCAGCGGCACGGAAGCCAGGGTAACCAATTACCGCGGCACGAACATCTCCGGCACCTATGCGCCCGACGGCAACCGCATCGCCCTTTCCATGAGCAAGGACGGCAATGCGGAGATCTATATCCTGAGCAAGGATGGGAAGCAGTTGGCCCGCCTCACCCATACCGACGCCATCGAGGTCACGCCGGCCTGGTCTCCGGACGGAACCAGGATCGCCTTTGTCTCTGACCGCCTGGGCAAGCCGCAGGTCTTCATCATGGATGCGGACGGGAAGAACGTCCGGCGGCTTACCACTGCAGGGAGTTACAACGTGAACCCGCGCTGGTCGCCGCGAGGGGACCGGATTGCCTACTGCCGGCAGATGGGAGGAGGATTCCAGATCTTCTCCATCAACCCGGACGGCAGCGACGATACCCAGCTCACCAGCGACGGTAGCAATGAGCACCCGCGCTGGTCGCCCGATGGCCGCTTCCTCACCTTCAGCTCAAAGCGGGGTGGCCGGGAGGCGATCTATGTCATGCGGGCCGATGGCAGCGGTCAGGTCAAGGTGTCGCGCGGGCCGGCCAGCGATTCCCAGCCTGTATGGTCGCCGCGCTGGTAAGCTGTTTTTTTTCAAAGGGTCGACAAGGTGATTGAAAATGAACCCCGCTTATGTATAATTGTCACGAGTTCGCTCGTGCGGACAGAGCGCGGTATACAAGCCTCATGACATCAAGATTAACGTGAAGGAGGATGAGATGCGCAAGGTAGTGTTCGGGAGTATAGTGGTGCTTTTCGGTGCAATGCTGGTGCTCGGCGGCTGTGCCAAGCAGGAAGTTGTCAAGAAGGACGAGCCGGTAGCTGCTGCAGTACCTCCTTCGGCAGTTCAGCCGGAGCCGGCAAAGCCGGTGGTGCAGGAAGAGCCCGTAGCTGCCCAGCCGATCAAGGAGGCACCGGTGACGGCCAGTGAGGAGCAGGCTCCTGCGGCATCTACGGTCGCCGCTTCCGAGTCGCTTTTTGAAAAGGTCTACTTCGACTTCGACTCTTCGGCACTCAGCCAGAAATCTCGGGATGCGCTTTCCAAAAACGCCGACGTGCTGAAGCAACAGGCTGACATGAAGGTGCAGATTGAGGGGAATTGCGATGAGCGTGGTTCTGCAGAGTACAACCTGGCTTTGGGTGAGCGTCGCGCCAAGTCTGCCATGAGTTACCTGGTAAACCTGGGGGTTCCTGCCAGCCGGCTCTCCACCATCAGCTACGGCGAGGAAAAACCGGCCGATCCCGGTCATGACGAGGCTGCCTGGGCTAAAAACCGGCGCGATGAGTTCCTTATCGTGAAATAATCGACCTTACGACCATTCCAAGGGAGCCGGTAACGGCTCCTTTTTTCATTCTGCCCCAAACTGGCATGGATGGAGGTGCTCCGATGCAGATGTCACGAATTGTAGTTGCCGGCCTTGCGGTGTTGTTCCTTGCCGGATGTGCGACCAGGAACGATCTTGCTGTTGTTCGTCAGGATCTGGACGAGATGAAGGGCAGGACCCTGCGGATGGAGAGGGATCTGGGGGGGGTGCGGAGCGAGACCCGCGAAGGGCTGGAAAAGAACCTGAAAGGGGTCCAGGGGGAGATCGATAACCTGCGCAGGTCTGCAGCCGACCTGCAGGCAAACCTGGACAATGCCAAGGTGGATATGCAGGTGCTGGGGGGGAAGGTTGACGATCTGTCCCAGCAATCCCGGAAACCGGCCGACGAGATCGCCCTGCTCAAGGAGGATACGGATCGTCGCCAGTCAGCCGTTGAAGCGCGGCTGGAAAAGCTGGAGAAGGGGATGGAGGAGCTGCAGAAGCAGCTTGCGGAACAGCGAAGCCGTGAAGCGGAAAAGACCCCTGACGCCATATACCAGCGTGGCATCGATGCGTACAAGGCAAACGATCTTGCCAAGGCGCGCGAACAGTTCATGCGCTTCATCGAGCTGTTTCCCAACCATGACCTGACGGCAAATGCCCATTACTGGCTGGGCGAGACCTACTACTCGGACAAGGTCTATGATCAGGCCATTCTGGAGTTCGAAAAGGTCATCAAGAATTTCCCTACCAAGGGGAAGGTTCCCGCAGCCCTGCTCAAGCAGGGAATGGCCTTCAATGAGCTGGGGGACACCAAAAGCGCCCGTTTTGTCTACAAGAAGCTGATCGAGAACTATCCGCTGGCAGATGAGGTCAAGATGGCCAAGGAGAAGTTGAAGGCCCTGAAATAGGCTTTTCCGGTCAGTGTCGCAATAAAAAAGGCGGGGGATATCCCCGCCTTTTGTCGTGCAATGCATTTGGCTGCTGATCAGACCTTGGCTTTCTCCGATTCTGCCTGCTTCTGCTCTCCGTCGTTTTTTGCATAGGCCGCCTCTGCCTGTTTGGCAGCGGCCTCTTGGGCGGCTACCTCGCTGGCCAGTTTCTCTTTTTCGTCGGTGGCCTTTACCTCTTCTTCGTGGATGCTGTTGCGGAGGTCCTCGGAGGCCCGTTTGAATTCGGCCAGGCCTTTCCCCAGGGAACGCGCCAGGTCGGGAAGCTTTTGCGGCCCGATGACGATCAGGGCGATAACGAGAATGACGATCAGTTCGGGCATGCCGATGCCAAACATACAGGGCCTCTCTTTCATCATCCTACCGGTTGCTGCGGTAAGATGCTCCGTGCCGACGGGTATCCTGCGAATTCTCAGATGATAATAGTGGGTTTCCCATTCAGTGTCAAGCCGGGCCTCAGGGCAGGTTTCCTGACGCATGCGCCTTGACCCTCCGCGGGAACTGACGTATAAATGAAGCAGATCAACTCTTTGCAAGGAGGATTACATGTTCAGGAAGTTTCTCGTAGCCTTGTCGCTCTGCCTGTTAGGGGTGACCGCTGCCGTTGCCGCGGATCAGGCCGCCAATAATCCGGTGGTGGTGCTGGAAACCAGCATGGGGGATATCAAGGTCGAACTGTTCCAGAAAGAGGCGCCACTGTCGGTCAAGAATTTCCTCGATTACGCCAACAGCGGTTTCTATAACGGGACCGTATTCCACCGGGTCATCAACGGGTTTATGATCCAGGGCGGGGGCTTTACCCCTGACATGACACCCAAGAAGACCAACCCCCCCATCAAGAACGAGGCAGCCAACGGTCTCAAGAACGACCGGGGAACCATTGCCATGGCGCGCACCATGGTAGCGGATAGCGCAACGGCGCAGTTTTTCATCAACGTGGCGAATAACAACGGACTGAATCGGCCCAGCCCCGACGGCCATGGCTATGCGGTATTCGGCAAGGTCATTGACGGCATGGATGTGGTGGACAAGATCAAGGCGGTGAAGACCGGTATGTCTCGCGGTTTCAGGGATGTTCCCGAGACGCCGGTACTGATCAAGTCCGTGAAAGTGGTCAAATAACACGAACAAGAGGGGCGCCGCAGGGTGCCCCTCTTCATTTGTTGCAGGGGAGCATGACATGAACAGCATCGGGCATTGTTTCCAACAGGGGCTTTTGGTTTCTCTGCTGAGTCTTGCAGCGGTTGCCACTGCCGGTGCCGCCCCGCTCGTCTCGACAGCGGCGGATCAGCAGTCGGTCTCTCTGACCATCTACAATGCAAATCTCGGCCTGGTGAAAGACCTGCGGCAGGTGAAGATCCCGCAGGGAGCCAGCGAACTGCGCTTCATGGATGTGGCGGCCCAGATAATACCGGCCAGCGTCAGGATCGGGTCGACATCGGCGGCAGCAGGTTTCCGGGTGCTGGAGCAGAATTACGAATACGACCTGCTGAGCCCCCAGAAGCTGATGGACAAGTTCGTGGGGAAAGAGGTTCGGCTCTACGAGAAAAATCCCTATACCGAACGGGAAGAGCAGGTTTCGGCAATCCTCCTTGCCAACAACGGCGCGCCCATCTTCAAGATCGGCAACGACATCACCTTCGGCCATCCGGGGCGGCTCCTGTTCCCCGGCGTGCCGGATGACCTCATTGCCAAGCCGACCCTGGTCTGGCTTCTCGAAAACCGGGCCGATGGCAGCCAGGACCTGGAGGCATCATATCTGACAGACGGCATTACCTGGCGGGCCGACTACGTGCTGACCCTCGACCGCGGCGGCCGGAAAGCAGACCTGGCAGGATGGGTGACTATCGACAACAAAAGCGGCGCGACCTATCGCAATGCCCGGTTAAAACTGGTGGCAGGCACGGTGAACCGGGTCAGCGACGATATGGCGCGGGGCAGGATGTACAAGATGGCCATGGCAGAGGCAGCAGCCGCTCCGCAGTTCAAGGAGGAGGGATTCTTCGAGTACCACCTCTACACGCTGCAACGGCCGTCGACCGTCAAGGATAACCAGACCAAGCAGATCAGCCTGCTTTCCGCTGATGCCATCCCGGTCCGGCGGGAGTTGGTGGTGAGTGGCGAACCGGCCTATGCCGGCGGCCGGCAGGGGGGTGAGGCAGGGGTTCGGCAGAAGGTCGGGGTCTACCTAGAAATCGAGAATCGGCAGGAACACCGGCTGGGGATGCCGCTTCCCAAGGGGACGGTCAGGGTCTACCAGGGGGATGCGGACGGCAGCCTGCAGTTTGCCGGCGAGGATGCCATCGACCACACCCCCAGGGACGAGAAGATCAGGTTGAGGCTCGGGGACGCCTTCGACGTTACTGCGACCAGGCGGCAGACCTCATGGAAAAAACTGGCCAGCGACACCTATGAGGCAGGGTGGGAGATCGTGGTCCGAAATCACAAGCAGGAGGAGGCGACGGTCCGGGTCGTGGAGACGCTGACCGGCGACTGGCAGGTGCTGGAGTCCACGCCCGCATACCGGAAGAGCGATGCGGGCACCATCGAATTCCTGCTCACCGTGCCGAAAGACGGTGAGGCACGGGTGGCCTACCTGGTGAAAAGCCGCTACTGAGTTTCCATCCGGAAACGGTTATTTTCCGCCCTGGCGGTGTCAATCTGCGGGATTCCTTGTGCGGCGTACCGATGTACGCCTCCGCGCAACCCCTTGATTTCCTTGCCAGGACGAAAAATCCCTCGTTTCCGATCTGGAAACCAGTAGTGTCTCATCCGGTGTTCCCGGATGACACTACTGAGCCGTGTCGCGCTTACCCCGGCGCAGCCATAAGATCATGAGGTTCGCAGCCGTGAAGAAGAGGGCACCGGCCAGGGCGAGACCGGCGCCGGGCTCCCGGTGGATCTCCACCAGCGCCATTTTTGCCGGGAAGAGCTCTACCTGCTTCAGGTAGAGACCGAACCCCTGGTAGAAATAGGGGTGGTTGGGGCTGAAGACGGCATGCCGCTCGCCTGCCGGGGTTGCATGGCGCAAAGTGGCGCTGAAGGCGAGCGGCATCCCCATCGGGCCGACCTGGGCATCGAGCCGGACAATCTCCACCCTGGAGCCGTCGGGGAAGGTGAATGACCCTCCCTCAGGCAGGGGGCCTCCATCCTTGAACCCGCCGTAGGCGCTCAACAGGTGGGCCAGGACGATGAGCAGAAAGCCGAGGTGCATCACCTGCGGCGCGATCCTGGCCAGAAAACTCCCCCGCTGCCATTTGGCCTTGAGCGACTCGATGCTGCACAGGACGGTGTTCAGCGCCAGCAGCGCCAGGATGGCAACGGTAACCCAGAGCCACCAAGTTTCGGCAGCGGGAGCCCTGGTCAGCCAGATGAAGAGGGGGACGTCGTTGATCGCAGATCCTTCTCTGGTCACGAAGGAGCCGATGCCGAGAAAGAGGATCACCCCGGCCACGAGCCAGATACCGAGATCGAGCGAGGCGAGGAAGTTATACAGCCGTTTCATTGCGCACCTCAGAAGCTGTGTGAACTCTTCATCAGCATGCTGACGCCGAGATAGGTGAAGAGGGTGATGCCGAAGCCGATGATCCCGGCCCATGCCACGCCGCGCTCCCATGCCGGGCCTTTCAGCCTGATGTGGAGATAGAGCGCGTAGAACAGCCAGAGGATCGATGTCCAGAGCTCCTTGGGGGTCCAGAGCCAGTAGGTCCCCCAGGCGTAGTAGCCCCAAATCCCCCCGGAGACCATGGAGGCGGAAAAGAACGAGTAGCCGACCAGGGCGGCCCGGTACTGCAGATCGAGCAGCCCTCTGTCGCGGCGGGCCAGATAGAAGCCGCCCAGAATGGCGCCGATGCCGAACAGGGCATAGGCGAAAAAGGCGAGGGCAACGTGCAGCTCGAACCAGAGGGTGTTGAGGATTGGAGGCAGCGGCATGTTCATGGAGCGGAACGGCAGGGCACACAGGGCAAAGAGGGCGGCAAGTGCGCCTACCCCCCATGACACGGTGCCGTCGCGCCGCAACCCCTGCGCAATGAGGAAGGGGAGCCCCATCAGGGCGATGGAGGTGGAGAAAAAGATCATGGTGTCGTGGGGGCCGATCAGCGGGAGCCTGCCCAACGCGCTGCCGCGGAGCGCCAGATAGGCGAGTTCCGTTGCCAGCCCTGCCAGGAAGAGAGGGAGCCGGAACGACCCGAAGAGATAGAGACCTGCGGATGTAATGATGAGCCATTTCATGAGAAGAAAGGTATACAGGAGCGGGGAACAGGGTCAAGGGGAAAATTGGCCCGGGAGTCGGGATTCTTGCGGTGGCAGCCAGCCCCTTTTTCTGTTATGCTGCAGTCAATTCACGAGGTAACGTCGGATAATCGTCCCTTTCATGGCTTCGAACAAACAACATAGTCAGGATATTCTCTCCCTCCTTGCCCCTGCCGGCGCATTGGTATCGCTGCCGGGCCTGCGCGGTTCGGCCCCGGCCTATCTGCTCGCCGAGCTCATGGGCGAATCGTCCCGGCTCTGCCTCGTCGTTGCAGAGGACGCGGATGCCGCCGAAGAATGCTGGCGCGAACTGCGATTCTACGGTGGCGGCGCAGATGCCATCCAGCTCTTTCCCGCCTGGGAGACCGCCCCCTACGAGCATGCGTCGCCGCACCCAGATATTACAGGCCAGCGGCTGAATACCCTCTTTCAACTGCTGAACGGAACGGCCCGCGTGGTGGTGGCTCCTGTCGCAGCCCTCTGTCAGCGGCTATTCCCGAGGGCAGACCTGGGAAAGGTCTCGGATTACCTGGTGACCGGTGAGGAGGCCGACCGCGAAGCCTTGCTGGCAAAGCTGGTGCGGCTCGGCTACTCCCATGTGCCGCTGGTGGAAGACCGGGGGAGTTTTGCCAGCCGGGGCGGCATCCTGGACATCTTTCCGCCGAACATGGAGGCGCCGGTGAGGATCGAGTTCTTCGGCGATTTAGTGGAAACGATCCGCACCTTCGACCCGCTGACCCAGCGCTCGCTGCAGCCTCTGCCCGAGCTGATCCTGCTCCCGTCCCGCGAGATCGTCCTCAATGACGAGGTGATGCAGGCGCTGCCCGGCCGGCTGAAAAAGATCTGCGACAGCCCGGACATCCCGATTCCCCGCCGCCGCGAGCTGCTGGAGCAGCTTCAGAGCGCCATCTATCCCCCCGGCATCGAATACCTGCAGCCGCTCTTCCATCCCGAACTGGAGACCCTGTTTTCGTACTTGGGACGCGATGCAGTCAGGGTTCTCCTCGATCCCGACGCCATTGCTGCAGCGTCCGAGCGGTTCTTCGGCGAGCTGGAGCTTGCCGGGCAGCGCGCCCAGGAGAGGGACGACATCGTCTGTGACCGCCGGTCGCTGTTCCTCGACCCGGCGGAACTGGCGGCCGGCCTTGCCGAAGGGGCGCGCCTGGCCATGCCCGCAATCGAGCTGCTCGACAGCGGCGCAACCGGCACCAGGCGCGTTGCCGTTGCCGGCAATGCCGACCTCCGGATCTCCCTCTCCCCCGACAGCGAAGGGGTTCTGAAGCCGCTGGTGTCCCGGCTGTCCGCATGGCTGGCGGAGCGATGGAAGGTCGTGGTCGTCTGCCACCAGAAGACGCAGGCCCAGCGGCTCTACGACCTCCTCTCTCCCCACGGACTTCCCCTTTCCATCAGCGGCCGGACCTTTGGCGACGAGATCGGGCTGCGCGACGGCGCCGTGGCGCTGCTCGTCGGCGACATCTCCAGGGGATTCCGTCTGGAAGACGAGCTCCTGGCGGTCATTGCCGAAGAAGAGATCTTCGGGCCGCGGGTGAAGCGCCGGGGGTTGTCCGAGGCGAAGAAGAAGCAGATCCTCACCTCCCTTGCCGAGCTGAAGCCGGGTGACCACATGGTCCACCTCGATTTCGGGGTCGGCCTCTATCGCGGCCTGCAGCACCTGACCCTGGGCAACGTGGAGGGGGATTTCCTGCTGCTGGAGTATGCCGGCAGCGACCGGCTCTATCTCCCGGTGGACCGGCTCAACCTGGTGCAGCGCTACGTTGGGGCCGAAGGGGTGGAACCCCATCTCGACCGGCTCGGCGGCTCAGGATGGGAAAAGGCCAAGGCAAAGGCCCGCGCCGCGGTGCAGGAGATGGCCGAGGAGCTGTTAAAGATCTATGCGGCGCGGCAGGTCAAGGAGGGGTATGCCTTTTCCCCTTCCGACGAGATGTTCCGCGAGTTCGAGGCGGCCTTTGCCTATGAGGAGACGCCGGACCAGATGGCTGCCATCGAGGACGTGCTGGCGGACATGCAGTCTTCCCGCCCCATGGACCGCCTGGTCTGCGGCGACGTGGGGTATGGCAAGACTGAGGTGGCCATGCGCGGCGCCTTCAAGGCGGTGCTGGACGGCAAGCAGGTGGCGGTGCTGGTGCCGACCACCATCCTCGCCCAGCAGCATCTGGAGACCTTTGCCAAGCGCTTTGGCGAGTACCCGGTCACCGTGGAGATGCTGTCGCGGTTCCGCACGGCCAGGGAACAGAAGGCGATCCTGGAGCGGGTGAAGAAGGGGGAGGTCGACGTCATCATCGGCACCCACCGGCTCCTGCAGGCGGACGTGGAATTCAGGGACCTGGGTCTGCTGATCGTCGACGAGGAGCAGCGTTTCGGCGTGGCACACAAGGAGAAGCTGAAGAAGTACCGGGCCACCGTGGACATCATGACGCTTACGGCCACGCCGATCCCGCGGACCCTCTACATGTCCATGATGGGGATCCGCGACCTCTCCATCATCGATACGCCGCCGGTGGACCGCCTGGCCATCAAGACCTTTGTCGCCCGCTTTTCCGACGAACTGGTGCGAGAGGCAGTGCTGCGCGAGCTGCGGCGCGGCGGGCAGGTCTTCTTCGTCCACAACCGGGTGCAGAGCATCGGCCTGATGGCGGAGCACCTGCAGCGGATCGTGCCCGAGGCGAAGATCGCCGTCGGCCACGGCCAGATGGAGGAAAAGGAGCTGGAAAAGGTGATGCTCGGCTTCATGCATGGCGAAACCAATCTCCTTCTCTGCACCACCATCATCGAGTCGGGCCTGGACATCCCCACTGCCAACACGCTTATCATCAACCGTGCCGACAACTTCGGCCTGGCCCAGCTCTACCAGCTCCGCGGCCGGGTCGGGCGTGCCAAACAGCGGGCCTACGCCTATTTCCTGATCCCCGGTGAGGGGGCGATATCCCAGGATGCACGGGAGCGGCTCCGGATCATGCAGGAGATCACGGAGCTCGGCGCCGGCTTCCGGATAGCCACCCACGACCTGGAGATCCGGGGCGCCGGCGACCTCTTGGGTGGGAAGCAGTCCGGCCAGATCGCCACGGTCGGTTTCGAGCTTTACACCGAACTGCTGGAGGAAGCGGTGAGCGCGTTGAAGGGAGAAGAGCAGGAGGTCCGCCTGGAGCCGGAGCTGAAGCTGCGCGTCCCTGCCTTCATCCCGGAGGATTACGTCCCCCAGCCAAACCTGCGGCTCATCCTCTACAAGAAACTGACCCAGGCAACGAGCGAGGAGGATATTGCCGATGTCGCCAACGAGCTGACGGACCGTTTCGGGCCGGTGCCGCTTGCTGCCGGCTATCTCCTGGAGGTGATGAAGATCAGGCTGCTGTTGAAAACGCTGCTCATCCGGGAGATCGAGTTCGACGGCAGCCGGCTGGTCTGTTCGTTCCACCAGAAGACCCCGGTTTCCCCGGATACTATCATCGGCCTGATCAGGAAACAGCCGAAGAAGTACCAGTTCACACCGGACTTCAGGCTCGTCTGCGAGCTGGCTGACAGCTCCTTTGACGGCATCCTTGCAGAGTCCAGAAATCTCTTGAAAAGCCTTACCTGATGTGCTAGCGTCGATCGGTGCATCTTACCGGGAAAAGGAGTGTAACGTGTCGAGAATCCTGAAAAGTTTGGCAGTTCTGACTGCTTTCGCAGTCCTTGTTGCAGGGTGTTCCGCCAAAAAGGGCGATGAAGGGGGTAAAGCCTCCAAATCCGGCGGCACGGTCCTTGCCGAGGTGAATGGAACCGTCATCACGACCGATGATTTCAAGAAAGAGCTGGCGAATCTCCCCCCCTACCTGCAGCCGATGACCGAAACGCCCGAGGGGAAGAAGGAGATGCTGGAAACCATGGTCATCCGCGAGCTGATTCTCCAGCAGGCGAAGAAGGACGGCATCGACAAGAGCCAGGCGGTCGCGGACAAGCTTGAAGAGCTGAAGAAGCGAGTGGTGGTCGAGGCATTCCTGAAAAAGAAGGTGGAGGAGCAGGCAAACCTCTCCGATGCCGATCTGCAGAAGTTCTACGACCAGAACAAGGACAAGTTCAAGAGCGGCGAAGAGATCCGGGCCAGCCACATCCTGGTGAAAGACGAGAAGACCGCCCAGGCGATCCTTGCCCAGCTCAAGGGGGGAGCATCCTTTGAGGAGCTCGCCCGGAAGAACTCCATCGATTCCGCGGCAGCAAAGGGTGGCGATCTCGGGAAGGAAGAGCTGAAGAAGAGCTCAAAGTACACCATCAAGGAAGATGCCCTGAAAAGCCTGGGGGCTGAGGCTGGTGCCACTCCCGAGCCCAAACCCGCCGAAGCAGGCAAGGCAGCTCCGCCGGCTCCGGTTGAGAAGAAATAGATCGAGTCCACTGAGGGCCGGGATCATTCCCGGCCCTTTTCACAGGAATACGCCCGAAAGCGCCTGCTGTGCCGTGCCGACGCCGACCGTCTCCGTTCCTTCCCTGGTATCGCACAGGTACCGCCGTTTTCCATCCCCATCCCTTGCGGAGGATCCTCTCCATGAAGCGTAGTATCATTGCAGGATTGCTGCTCTGTGCCGTTATCTCGGCCACTGCCGTTCAGGCCGAAGTGGTGAGCGGGGTCGTGGCCGTCGTCAACGACGATATCATCACGACACTCGATCTGGACCGGGAATACCAGTTCCTGGCCCGCGAAGCAGGCCGAAAGGAGCCATATACCGAAGCCGAGCGCAAGGATCTGAGGAGCGTTGCGGTCAATCGGCTGGTGGATCGGAAACTGGTGGACCAGAAGATCAAGGAGCTGGACATCAAGGTTTCGGAGGAGGAGATCCGGCAGTCCATCGAGGAGGTCAAGAAGCAGAACAACCTGACCCAGGAACGGCTCGTCGAGGCGCTGGCTGCCCAGGGGCTCTCCTTTGACCAGTACAAGGCGCAGATTCGCGAGCAGATGGAGCGGGTACGGCTGATGAGCCAGGAGGTCCGGGCCAAGGTCCAGGTGAGCCTCAAGGAGGTCATGGAATACTATCAGGCCAATCGCCGCAGTTTTGGCGAGCAGGAGCTGTACCGTGCCCGTAGTATCCTGTTCAGGATTCCCAAGGACGCTTCAGACGCAGACATCAAGAAGGTACAGGCCAGGGCCGAAGAGGTCCTGCAGCAGGCAAAGACCGGAGCCGATTTCATCGAGCTGGCCAAGAAGAACTCGGATGATCCCAATGCAGCCAAGGATGGCGGGGAGCTGGGGACCTTCAAGAAAGGGGACCTGCTGCCGGAGATGGAGTCGGTGATCCTGAAGCTCAAGCCGGGCGAGGTGAGCGATCTGGTTCGGACTCCACAGAGTATTCACATCATCAAGCTGGAAAAGAAATACCTGGGAGATATCAAGCCCTTTGACGAGGTGAAGGGAGAGATCGAGGATCTGCTCTACAAGAAGAAGTCGGAAGAGCGGTTCAACCAGTGGGTTGCCGAGCTGCGCAAGAACGCGGCCATAGATATCCGCCAACCCTGAAGCAGCTCAGGGCTGGCGGCGTGTCTATCTGCTTCAGATGCCGTAACTCTTGAGTTTTTCCAAAAGGGCTTTCTGGTCTGTTGAGAGTGTTTCTGGTACGTGGATGCCCACCCTGACGTAGAGGTCGCCTTTGCCGCTCTTCCCCATGTGGGGAAATCCCAGCCCCTTGAGCCTGATCTTCGTTCCGGGTTGAATCCCCGCAGGCACCTTGATCCGCTTGGTACCTTCCAGCGTCGGCACATCCAGGGCGCTGCCCAGTGCGGCATCGGTGAACCTGATCTGGCTGTCCACTACGATGTCGTCTCCTTCGCGTTCAAACTGCGGGTCGCTACCCACGGTGATATTGAGGTAGATGTCACCGGCCGGCCCGCCGCCCGATCCTTCCCCCCCTTTGCCCTGGATGCGGAGCCGCGCACCGGTCTCCACCCCCGGCGGCACCTTGACCACCAAATCCTCACGCTTGCCATCCCTGGTATAGGCCACCCTTTTTTCGCAGCCGCTGTATGCGTCGCGGAAGGTGACCTTGAGCCCCATCTCGAAGTCTTCCCCCTTGTGGCGGCGGGGGCTGAATCCGCCTCTCCCCCCTTGCTGGGCGCTCCGAGCCCCGGCGAATATCCGCGAGAAGACATCGTCGGTGCCGAAACCCATATCCTTGAAGAGGTCGTCCACATTGAAGCCGCGGAAGATATCCTCCTGGCTGAAGCGCTGGTGGAAGCCGGTTGAGCCGAACTGGTCGTACTCGGTCTTCTTCTGTGGGTCGGAGAGGACGGCGTAGGCCTCGTTGATCTCCTTGAAGCGGTCTTCGGCAGACTTGTCACCGGGGTTCTTGTCTGGATGGAACTTGACCGCCAGCTTGCGGTATGCCTTCTTTATCTCTTCCGGAGACGCTCCCTTGCTGAGTCCGAGCGTCTGATAGTAGTCTTTGTGTGCCATATGCATGCTCCCTTTCTGGAGTGAATCTAAGCCGGTCAGAGTTCCATGTCAAGGGTTCCCTCTCTTACGTCGGTACCGGACGAAAGTTAATGCCGGTTGGCTGTATGAATTTCATACAGAATTGTATAGCGACTGGTTCCAACGGCACCTGCCATCCAGGAGCCGTTGAGCGCTGCCGTGCTATTATGGCATATCAATACAGCCAGTTATGAATTCTCGGTACAATGGTCCCCGTGGTCTGCTTTATGCTTTGTAGAGTATCATGAAGCAGCAACAACAAGGGAAGGAGGTCTGAAAGGATAGTTTCCCTACAACTCAATAGCATTGAAGTAACGTGGAGAGTCGGTTTCTCCTCCTGAGTCCTGTCGTAACAGGACCACCGAGATTGACCCGTACATGGCCGACAGCCGGATTTACCCGTTACAGATGAGGTGTTGCATAGCTCTTTCGCAGGTACAGATAGCTGGTACAGAGGGAAGAAACATTCCCTTCTTCCCCTAGGTCCTGAAAAACCAGGATCACGGATTCTTCGATAAAAGGCTGATCGGTAACGATACGATCAGCCTTTTGCATGTCTGGAAAAAGGGAAGACCCGCAGCATGCACTGAGGGTCTTCCCGATTCCCCTATGTCGATCCGGTCTATTTCTGCGTTTTCGCCGCCTTCCCTTTGACTGAAGACTTGACAGATGCCGCCTTCCTGGACGCAATATTGGCCATGCGGATCTCACGGGCCTTTGCCAGGTTATCCGCAAGCCCTCTTTCCTGGGCAAGGGCCTTGCGCGCTTCGGTATAGCTCTTGGCCGAAAGGGATTGCGCCGTGGGAATCCCGAACTGCTTCCGGTACTCTCTCGGCTTCATGTGATGGATCTGGTTCAGGTGCCGGGTAAGGGTCTTCATGCCCCCCTTGCCGCATATCATGCAGGTCACTTCATTCTTCTTGAAAGCCTCTTTTATCGTCAGGGGGGGCCGATTTGCCGCCGGAGCAGTTTCGCCTTTTTCGAGCGCTTTCAGTGATGCATGGATCTGGGCAAGCTCAGCCAGCAGCTCATCGGTTGTCATCTCAGAATTAGACGCATGAGCTGCAAGAATTTGTGCTGCCAGTTCTGTAGTAGTGATTGCCATAGTATGCCACCTCAAGTGCTTTGATTTTGTATCGTATTGATGTATCAGTGTATGAAGTGAAAGTCAATAAGCATAGCCATAGGGTTTTACCCTACAGTCTCTGCGAATTCCCTGATAAAATGACGTGTGATCTTACTTTGCCGAATGTTTTGAAGTGTATAGCGAAAACAGGCAGAGGTTAGTCCATTCTCGTTTCAATGGAAGGCTATGGCAGACTGCTTGATTCACTGGCAAATGCCTGAAACGATCTGACTGAAGGCACTGCGCCGATTTTACGGTTGTCCCAGGGTGAAATAGAATGTCGCCCCGTTTCCCGGCACTCCCTCTGCCCAGATTCGACCGCCATGGCGCTGGATGATTCTCTGAGCAGTGGCAAGGCCGACACCGTGGCCTTCAAAATCGTTCTCCACATGGAGGCGCTTGAAGGGCGAAAACAGGTTCTCTGCCTGCCTCATGTCGAACCCCGCGCCATTGTCCCTGACAAAATATACCTGTTCGCTCGCAATAACCTTGGTCCCGAACTTGATGCAGGGCGAAGGGGTCTTGCCGGTGTATTTCCATGCATTGCCGATGAGATTGTCCAGGGCGATCCTCAGCAATGATGAGTCTCCGTCGACCATGAGCCCTTCGTTCACCTCTGAGGCAACCTGTCGCTCAGGATGCCGCATGCGGTATTCGGCAATCAGGGCGCGGGCCAGCTCACCCAGATCGAACTGACGGTATTTGAGTTCAACCCGCCGTAATCAGGTCATTCATGCGCCAGGCCTCGTCGTTGATGCTGGCGATATATTCCCGGCACTGCTCGTCCAACCGCTCGCCGAATACCTCCAGCAGGACCTGCCCGAGGCCGCAGATGCTGTTCAGCGGGCCGCGCAGGTCGTGAGAGACCGAGTAATTGAACGCCTCCAGATCGCTGTTGACCATTTCGAGTTCGGCGTTCTGGGCTGACAGGCTCGCATTAAGATCCTTGATCTCCTGCTCATAGCGGTTTCGTTCGGTGACGTCGATCATGACACCGATGGAGCGGAGATAGGTCCCGTCCAGGTCATGTTCGGCAATGGCTGTCAGGAGGACATCGATGTGCTCGCCCGACTTTTTGGCAAACTGGTAGGGGATGTCGGTCACCGATCCGTTGCGCAGAAATTCCGGGATCACGGTCTCCTCGGCGTGGCGTCGCGATTCCTCGGTCATGAATTCGCTCAACCGGTGCCCCAGCACCTCTGCGAACGAGTAGCCCAGGGTCTGCAGCCAGCAGTTGCTGACACTGATCAGCTCCCCGGCGTTGTTGATGGAGTGGAGCATGACCGGGGTCTTCTCGTAAAGGTTCCGATAACGCTCCTCCCCCTGCTTCAGCTCACGGAACAGCAGATCGAAAGGCCTGGAAAGCCCTTTTGCGATCACCGATCGGTAGAGGAGATAGAACCCAACGACATTGAACAGATGCCCCAGCATGTTGGTGATGCCGTACGTATCCGTGTAGAGGGTAAAGGAGAGATCCGAAAGGATGAAAGCGCAGATGGCGACTGCGAGGAGCCGGTAGACCTGCGTATCGAAGAGCTGGCGCCTGGCATGGAGATAGCCGAGGGAGGTTGCCATCATCAGGACGATCAGGTACTCGCTGACAATCTTGAAGGTTGTGAGCCCTTTTCCTTCGATGTAGCAGGCAGGGAAAATGTTCCAGCCGTAGATGGTTGTCAGGAGGAACAGGGTTGCCAGGCAATAGCCGGTAACGGCCATGGCCGGTTTGATCTTACGCTGCAGGAACAGCGGCGAGATGCAGAGGGAAGCCGCAAGCAGGTATCTGGCCGCTAACCAGAGCTGTGTCGCATGGTTCGCGCCCTGATCGGCAAAGACTCCCATCCCTTTGTATGCCAGCATGTGCAGGAACTGGAGGACGGCTACGAAAAAGCATGCTGTGCCGAATGAGAGGAAGAAACCATTGTCGTGCAGGCGGCGGGAGTTCCAGGCGATCATGAAGACGCCGCTGGCAACTACGATGGCAAAAAGCTCTACACTGGCATGGAACAGGAGGTAATTGGAGTGGCTGAGGGATAAGAGGGTAACGAGAATACAGAGCCAGACGGCAATGATAAATGCCGAACGATTGGTGCCGTTATAGTGGGAGAGGTCTCTTTGCATGATAATTGTTGCGTGACAAGGGCGAGCACTCTTTCGAGTTACCCCGTCGGTAAGGTACTGGCAGGAGATTAGCTTACTATCATGTGAAAGTGCAACACTTTTACGCCCAACCCGCTGTCAGCGGGCTTGCGCACCGTTGATCGTGCCTCTGAACGGCTATGTGTCGCATCGTATGAAAAGATCGTGACTTTTGCCGCTTGACACGGACAGTTCACCAAGTTAATATTTAGGTGACCGAACAGTTCGGCAGTCTGGGGTTGATATGGAACAGATCGAGAGAATAGCGCAGCTCTACCCGGTCATCATGCGGGTCATGGGACGCATCCGCAGCATGGTTCATGACGGCATGGACCTGACCTACAACCAGTACAAGATGCTGTTGACGATCTACGACAAGGGGAGCTGCCCCCTGAACCTGCTGGCAAAGGAGCTGCAGATTGCCATGAGTTCGGCCAGCGAGATGGTGGATCGCCTCGTCAATCTCGGTTTTGTCTTTCGGACCGTGGACGAGGAGAATCGCCGCCAGGTGATCATCTACACGACCGAGCAGGGAGAGGAACTGATCCGCGAGCTGCGCCGCGGGATCGTGGAGAATTACCGGAAACTCCTGGAACGACTGCCGGAGCGGGACCGAGAGCGGCTGGTCCAGAGCTTCGAGGCGTTGGCGGAGATACTGGGGAAACTGGAATAGGCGGGATACGGGGATCTCCCCCGAACGCGGGACAAAAGGAGACGATATGAAACGGGTAATAGTGGTCGGAGGGGGGATTTCAGGCCTGACAACCGCATGGCTGATCGGCGAGAAGGCCCGGCAGGCGGGCATCGAACTGGAGGTCTCCCTGCTGGAGAAGGAACAGCGGACCGGCGGCAAGATCTGGAGCATCAAGGAGGAAGGCTACCTGTGCGAGTGGGGGCCGAACGGTTTCCTGGACAACAAGCCCCATACCCTTGAGCTCTGCCGCGACCTGGGCGCCGACCGGTTCCTGTTGCGGAGCAACGACAACGCCCGAAAACGTTTCATCTATTCCGGCGGCATGCTCCATCGCCTGCCCGAGAACGGCCCCTCCTTTCTCAAGAGCAAATTGATCTCCTGGCCCGGCAAGCTGCGGTTGGCCATGGAGCCCTTTGCCCCGGCCCCGCCGGCAGGGATCGACGAGACCCTTGCCGCCTTCGGCAGGCGCCGGCTCGGCGACGAGGCGCTACGAAAGCTGATAGCGCCCATGGTATCGGGGATCTTTGCCGGGAATCCGGAAACCATGTCGCTCAAATCCTGCTTTCCCCGCATCGCCGAACTGGAGTCGGAGTATGGCGGCCTGATCAAGGCGATGGTCAGGCTGGCAAAGAAGAAAAAACAGGAGCAGAAAGAGGGGAAGGTGGTCGCCAGTGCCGCAGGACCGGGCGGCGTCCTTACCTCGTTCCGCGAGGGGATCCAGACACTGACGGACATCGTTACGGGGAAAATGGGCGCCAGTGCCATTGGCCTGGACGAGGAGGTGCAGAAGGTCACAGCCGGAGGGAGCGTGCCGTTTAAACTGCTGAGCGACCGGGGGGAGCTGGATGCGGACGCCGTGGTGCTCGCCACCCCTGCCTATGCCACCGCCACCATCCTGCAGGACCTGGATGCGGAGATGGCAGCGGTTCTGCGCGAGATCCCCTATGCCACCATGACCGTGGCATGTTTCGGCTACGAGCGGGAGCGGATCGGCCGCGACCTGGACGGTTTCGGCTACCTGGTCCCGAAGGAAGAGCGGACGAGCATCCTCGG
>JACRPV010000105.1:25820-44808 GCA_016223015.1 Geobacter sp.
ACCCTGTGGGATTCGAGCATCTTCGAAAACCGGGCGCCTGCCGGCCATGTCATGCTCAGGAGCATGATGGGCGGGGCCTGTTTCCCGGAATACATCAACCTTTCCGACAGCGAGGTCGAGCAACGGGTTCGCAAGGACCTCGCCGCGATCATGGGGATTACCGAGGCGCCCTCCTTTGTCCGGATCTTCCGCCACCATCAGGCAATCCCCCAGTACACCGTCGGCCACGGCAAGCGGCTGGCAGCCTTGGCAGAAAAGGGACAGGCCCATCCCGGCATCTTCCTGACCGGCAATTCCTACCGGGGGATCGGCCTCAACGACTGCGTCGCAGCCGCCATCCGGACCAGCGACGAGGTCATTGTCCACCTGCAGAAGCATTGATGCGATTGTTCGGGAGAGAGCCATGAACAGAACCGCAGTACTCCTCCTCCAGATGGGGGGGCCGGATTCGCTGGACGCCGTCGAACCGTTCCTGCGAAACCTTTTTGCCGACCGGGATATCATCAGGATTGGGCCAGCCTTCCTGCAACCGCTCATTGCCCGCTTCATCGTCAAGCGACGGGCGCCGCGGGTGGAAGAGAACTACCGGCAGATCGGCGGGAAATCTCCGCTGCGGGAGCTGACCGAGGCCCAGGCCAAGGCCCTTGAGGAAGAGCTGGGGGAGGGGTTCCGTTGTTTCGTCGCCATGCGCTACTGGCGGCCGTCGACCCTGGAGGCGCTGGCAGCCATCAGGCGGGAAGGGATTTCGAAGGTCGTTGCCCTCTCTCTCTATCCCCACTATTCACGGGCCACTACCGGTTCCAGCATCAACGAATTGAAGCGGGTGCTGAAAGAAGCGGGGGTCACCTTTGAGGTCAGCTATATCGACCGCTTCTACAGCCATCCCCTCTACATCGAGGCGCTGGCTGAGAAGATCGAGGAGGGGCTGGCAGGGTTCGACGATCATTCCCGGCTGGAACTGCTTTTTTCCGCCCATTCCCTGCCCCAGTCGTTCATCGACGAGGGTGATCCCTATCTGGCGCACATCGAGGAGACAGTCCGGCTGGTCATGAAACGCTTTGCCGGGGTCTCCTATCACCTGGCCTTCCAGTCGCGGGCCGGCCCGGTGAAGTGGCTGGAGCCCTCCACCGACGAAATCATTCAGCGGTTGGCCGGGCATGGCTGTAGACAGATGCTGATGGTGCCGCTCTCCTTCGTCTCCGACCACATCGAGACCCTGCACGAGATCGACATCGAATATGCCCAGGAGGCCAGACACCTGGGGATCGCCGATTTCCGCAGGATCGCATCGCTCAACAGTTCTCCGCGCTTCATCGCCTGCCTGGCAGACCTGGTCCGCACGGAGCTGCAGGGAGGGTAGGAGGTCTGCTCTTTCTGTCAGGTCCGCTCCTGCTGGCTTTTCGATACCAGGAAGTAGACGATCCCCAGTATCAGCAGGGTGCCGGCAAGGAAGATCTGGGTCTCCAGCATGTCGTGGCGAAGCGTCGAGATCAGGATCTCCCGGATCAGCGCAACGATGATCACGCCGATGAAGACCAGGATGTTGAATTTGCCCCCCTTGAGGGTCTTGATCTCGTTGTCCATCAGCTCGATCATCATCCAGATGATCAGCAGCGTCCCAAGGGCGCCGAGGATCCCCTTTTCCACATCCCCCCTGAAGATGTGCAGGATGTCCCAGACGAACAGTGCCACCACGCCCAGCGAAACCCCTGCCAGGGCAATGACCAGGATCAGGTTCAGGCCGTAGGTGAAGCGCTCCGCGGCCTTGATCAGCTTCGATTCCAGGCTGCGGGAGAGGAAGACCTTTTTCAGCTCTTCCTCCTGGTAGGAGGCGCTCAGGATGTCCAGGTTGATGTCGATGATCTTTTCCGCGGCATTGCGGAACTTGCGCCGTTCCTGGATGTTGGGGTAGTGCTCCTGGAGCAGTTCAATGACAAAGCGGCGGACCACGTTCATGGCAGCGTTGACGAAATGGGCATTGAGCCCGACCCGGACGTGGGCCAGGCCGACCCGCTGCAGCGTCAGCAGGTACTGGTTGTCATAGGTGCAGGAGAAAAGGCCGATGAACCACTTCTTCAGGGTCTCCTTCAGGTGCTGCAGGGTGACGCTGTCCTTGAGCAGGGTTGCGGTTTCGGGTATCCCCAGCAGGTAATCGTAGAATTCGTCGACCATCCGGTCCTGGTGGTCCTCGGCCATCGGCCTGAGTTCCCGCAGCAGCAGCGCGTCGCTGTCGGTGAAAAAGTAGTGTGTCTTGATGTTCTGCATGGTCAGCATGGTCGGTTCTCCTTTGCTGCGGAATCTGGTAGAGTATATGGGCTTGCATTCAGGAAGGCAATCTGTAAACATGACGGACACCATGAAACGCTGCAGCATCTGTCAGGCCGAATTCGACGGCGCATCCCGGCCGTCGGTCTATGCCGAAGCCGGGGAGTGGCTGGCCGGAGAGGTCTGGCACGATGCCGGCGAACTCTGTCCGCAGTGCCTGGAAAACAGGGCGATGCTTGCCATGATGTACCTGCACGAACACAACACCTAGCGGCAGGCTGTTGAAAAACGGCCATCTCGCCGCCGTCCTCGAAAGCCCCTTGTGCGGCGTAGCTCTGCGACGCCTCCGCGGGACTTTCTGCGGGTGTGACGATCTGACTGTATTTGAACAGCCTTATCCAACAGCCTGCGATCGGAGTCGCAATGGAGCACGTAACCTTCGAGGGGATCTCCCTGACCCTGGCCAACCCGGTGGAACTCCCGCTCAAGTGGGTGGGGCAGGAGGAGCTGCTCAAGCAGCTGCTGGCGGCGTGGCTGGTCATCGACGAGCGCGATATCCCCTTCAACCCGCGGCTGATCGGCAAGCCGGGCGTGGGCAAGACCACTCTCGCCTATGCCGCGGCCCGCTCTCTGGAGCGCCCGGTCTACCTGTTCCAGGCGACCATGGATACCCGGCCGGAGGATCTCATCATCACGCCGGTGATCGGGCCGGACGGCACGATCCAGTATGCTGCCTCGTCCCTGGTATCGGCCATGCTCCGGGGCGGGGTGCTGATCCTCGACGAAGGGAACCGGATGAGCGAAAAGGCCTGGGCATCCCTGGCGCCGCTGCTGGACGACCGGCGCTATGTGGAGTCGATCATCACCGGCCTGCGCATCCCGGCACGTCCCGATTTCCGGATCGTGGTGACCATGAACGAGGATGCATCCACCTTCGATGTCCCCGAATACATCCATTCCCGCCTGCAGCCCCAGATCTACATCGATTTCCCCGAGGCCGACGAGGAGCTGCAGATCCTCAAGGAGAATCTTCCCTTTGCCGGCACCCGTATCCTCAAGTACGTGGTCGATTTCCTTCAGCGAGCCCATGCTGCCGACGAACTCTACTCGGTGCGGGATGGGATCAACATTGCCCGCTATGCCCTCAAGATGATGCGTGCCACTGACCAGGACCCCCTGCGACTGTTGCCGTTGGCAGTGGAGCGGATTCTCGGCGAGGAGGCCTTGCGGTACATGGTGCTGGAGCCCCGCTGAGATTGCTGCATCCCCGCCAATACCCCTTTCTCTCCCCGTCTCCGTCGTTACACCCCTCGGGGGGCTGACTGACCGGCAAGTGCGCAGAAGATTCCCGGTTGTCACGTCCTCAACAGTTGATACACTTTTAACAACGTAATTACAGCGTTTCTTCGGGTGAGCGCCATGTCCCGCCGGGCCGCCATTCCGGGTGCCGGCTGATGCTCTCGGGCCGGGGAGCGTTGCACTCAGATGGTTTCTGCCCCGGCTCCCGCGAAGGAGACCGGACAGCGGGTAATGCGACATGAAAATCCGCTCCAAACTGATCTTCATTGCCCTTGTGTCATTCGTCATCCTCCTCTGCTCCTCCGTGGCCCAGTACCGGGTCTCCCTTGAGGTGGACCGGCTGAATTTCCGCGCCGGTCGCGCAGACGAGATCGCTAAGCTCTTTGCCGACCTCACCATACTGACCCATGAACATTACATCTCCTACGGGCTTGGCGTCCATGAACAGTGGGAGGCAACCTACAAGACCATCGGCAATATGATTGCCGCCAACATCAATACATTCGATTCTCCCCAGGAGCGGCAGACCCTTTACGAGGTGGTCAACCATTACAAGACCATTGGCCGTCTCTTTTCCGAGTATGGACCGCATGCCAAGGAAGGGTCGCCATGGGACAGGGACTCGGTCCGGAGACGCTTTGCCGATCGCCAGACCAACCGCCTGTTGCAGGAACTGGAGGCCGTAAGCCCGCTGTTGACGCGGCTGCACGAAATCAATCACGACAGTGTCGTGGCACGTAAGCAGCAGCAAGCCAGGTTGCAACTGCTTTTCCTGCTGGTGATCTGCCTTAGCGTCCCCGGCATTTCCTGGCTCGTCTACCGGGCCTTTTCCGAACCGGTCAACCGGCTGCGCGCCGGGATCGAGATCATGGCCGCCGGCGACCTGGAACACCGGATAGGCCTTGAGTCCCGTGACGAGATCGGCGAACTTGCCGTCGCCTTCGACCGGATGGCTGATCAGCGCAAAGCAGCCGGCGAGACTATCCGGCGGATGAACGAGAACCTTGAGCGGTTGGTGCGGGAGCGGACCGAGGAACTGCAGGCATCCCAGGAGAAATTCTCCCGGATCTTCTATGTCAGCCCCCTGATCATGGCCATCACCGACCTGCAGACCGGCAAGATCCTGGAGGCCAACGACGCCTTCTTCCAGAACCTCGGCTTCACTCCGGAGGAGACCCTCAACCTGACCACCCTGGAAATCGGCTTCTGGCACGATGCCGCCCAGCGAGCGCATGTCGTCGATCTGGTACGGGCAGGCGGCGAGTGCCGCAACGTAGAGATCGACTTCAGGACCAGGGACGGCAAGAGCCGCAAGGGGTTCATCTCTTCCAGGGGGGTCAGGCTGGGCAACCGGGACTGCCTGATCAGCGTCGTTACGGACATGACGGAACGGCGGTTCCTCGAGGATACGCTCCGCCAGAGCGAAGAGCGGTACCGGAGCCTCTTCACCAACAACCATGCCGCCATGCTTCTCATCGACCCCGAGACCGGGATGATCGTCGACGCCAACCCGTCGGCTGCTGCATACTACGGCTACAGCGTGGAAGAGATGACCCGGCTGGCGATTGCGGACATAAACACCCTTACCCGGGAAGAGGTGCAGAATGAGTTGCGCCTGGCGCGGGATGAAGGTCGCAATCACTTCTTCTTCAGGCACCGGCTCGCCACGGGCGAGATCCGGGATGTGGAGGTATTCAGCGGGCCGATCCGCATCGGCGAGCGCCCGCTGCTCTATTCGATCGTTCACGACATCACCGAGCGGAAGCGGATCGAATCGGCGCTGCGCGAGTCGGAGGCACGCTACCGCACCCTGTTCGACAGCGCCAGCGACGGCATCCTCATCCTTGACATGGAGGGGCAGATCCTGGATGCCAACAGCGTGTTCTGCGATCGCCTCGGCTATCAGCGGGAAGAGGTCATCGGCAGGTCTCCGACAATGATCGATACGCCCAGTCAAGCCACGCAGGTGGCCCATCGGCTGGAGACCCTGCGGTGCCATGGCGAGACGCTCTTCGAATCGGCCCATACCGGCAAGGATGGCGTCATCCGGCCGGTTGAGGTGAGTGCCTGTTGCTGCGAATTCGGGGGGAAACCGGCAATTGTCGCCATTGTCCGCGATATCAGCGAGCGGAAGAGGACCGAGGAGGAGCATGCGCGGGCCCGTGAGGCGGCAGAGGCGGCTAGCAGGGCCAAGAGCGAGTTCCTGGCCAACATGAGCCACGAGATACGCACCCCGATGAACGCCATCATCGGCCTGGGGCACCTGGCCCTGCAGACGGACCTGACTCCCAAGCAGCGCGATTATCTGTCGAAGATGCATTCCTCGGCCCTGTCGCTGTTGGGGATCATCAACGACATCCTCGATTTCTCCAAGATAGAGGCGGGTAAGCTGGAGATGGAGACGGTCGATTTCGAGCTGCCGGTTCTGTTCGAAAACCTCGCCGGCCTGGTGACGGTCTGGACTGCGGACAAGGAGGTCGAGATCCTCTACGACATCGCACCGTCGGTTCCGGAGTTTTTGCAGGGGGACCCGTTGCGGCTTTCCCAGGTGCTGACCAACCTGCTCAACAATGCCGTCAAGTTCACCGAGCAGGGGGAGGTGGTGGTTTCGGTGACCGTCGAGCAGATGGATGAGATCGCCGAGACGGTGCGGCTCCGCTTTGCCATCAGGGACAGCGGCATCGGCATGAGCGAAGAGCAGATCGGCCAGCTGTTCCAGCCCTTTACCCAGGCCGACAGCTCCACGACCCGCAAATACGGCGGCACCGGCCTGGGGCTCTCCATCTGCAGGCGGCTGGTCGACCTGATGGATGGGGAGATCCGGGCGGAAGGCGAGCCGGGCAAGGGGAGCTGTTTTACGTTTACCGCCCTGTTCCGGCTGGCCAGGCGCCGTGCGACGAGGCAGGAGCTGCCGGCCGATCTCGCCGGGATGCGGGTGCTGGTGGTTGACGACAATCCCGTGTCTCGTGCCATGCTGCACGACATGCTGGAGTCGCTGCGGCTCAGTCCGTCTACCGCGACTTCCGGCAGGGAGGCGATCGCGGAGCTGGAGCGGGCTGCAGGGGAGGATGCCGAACCGTACCGGCTGGTGCTCATGGACTGGCGGATGCCGGATATGGATGGCCTGGAAACGGTGGCCCGGATCAGGGAGCATGGCGGCCCGGCATCCATGCCGGTCATCGTCATGGTTTCGGCATACAGCAGCGAGGAGACCCGGCAGCAGGCGAGAGACCTCTCCATCGACGGGTTTCTTGCCAAGCCCTTTCCGCCCCGCCGCCTTTGCCAGGCCATCAGGGATGCGTTGGGGCGCGACGGGCAACAGTTGCAGAAGCGTTGCGAAGAGAGGGTGGCTGACCACGAGAGCCTGGCAGACCTGCAGGGAGCACGGGTCCTCGTCGCCGAAGACCATCCCATAAACCAGCTCTTTATCCGGGAGGTGCTGAAGAACGCCGGGATTGCGGTCGTCACAGTCGCCAACGGCAGGGAGGCCGTGACTGCCGTGGAACAGGCCGAGGCACCCTTTGACATTATCTTTATGGACCTGCAGATGCCGGAGATGGACGGCTACGAAGCGACCAAGCAGATCAGGGAACAGTTGGGGATGGCCGAGCTCCCCATTATCGCCATGACCGCCCATGTCATGGATGACGAGCGGGAGCGTTGTCTGGCCATGGGGATGAACGGTCACCTCGGGAAGCCGATCAATGTGATGCAGCTCGATGCAGCCCTGCTCCGGTACGTCAAGCTGCGCTGTCACGCCTTGCCGGCCCAATCTCTGCCGGTTGCGGGCAAGGCGCCGGTGGCCGTCGGCCGTCGCTGCTGCAGAGTGGGACATGGCCGTGCAGTTGGCGCATGGTGTGAAGGGGATTGCCGGGAACCTCGCCGCCGAGCGGCTGTATGCCGTTGCCGCAGAACTGGAGCAGGCCTGCGAGCATCGTGATACCGCAGGCGCACAGCCGTTGCTGGCGGAATTCGAGAGCAGTTTTGACGAGGTCGCGGCGGCAGCCGCGCTGCTGGCGGGGGGCGCCAAAGGGGCGCTACGCGCGGGCAAGGTAGTGAAGCCGCCCGGCGAGTCCCTAGCCTCTGTCGTCAATGAACTGTGGCATCTGCTGCAGATCCATGACCTGCATGCAGGTGTGCCGTTCGAGCGGTTGCTCGCCCATCCCGGCGCACGGCGTTATCGGCGTCAGCTCGACGCCATGGCGGAACAGATCAACAAGCTCAATTTCAAGGCGGCCCTGAGGCTGCTTGGCAAACTAGCAGCCGATCTTGACATTACCTTCGAGGAGCAGCCATGACCTTTACGGATCAGCAGAAGATCCTCATCGTCGATGACGCCATCATCAATATCCAGGTGCTCAACGAGCTCCTCAAGGGCGAATACCGGGTCTTCTTCGCCACCAGGGGGAGCGAAGCCCTGGATATTGCGACTACGGCGCTGCCCGATCTCATCATGCTCGACATCATGATGCCGGACATGGATGGTTACGACATCTGCCGGAAGCTGAAGGCCGATCCGCTGCTGAAGGAGATCCCGGTCATCTTCATCACCGCCATGTCCCAGGAGCAGGACGAGGTGCTGGGGCTGGAACTCGGGGCGGTGGACTACATCACGAAGCCGTTCAACCTCTCCCTGGTCCGGCTGCGGGTCAGAAACCAGCTCGAACTGAAACGCCAGCGGGATATCCTGGAGCGTCTCTCGCTCATGGACGGCCTGACCGGGCTGCCCAACCGGCGCGCCTTTGACGAATGTTTCGACCGCGAATGGCGGCGGGCGTGGCGCAAGGGGTGGGATCTTTCCCTGATCATGCTTGACATCGATTATTTCAAGGCATACAACGACACCTACGGCCATATTGCCGGCGATGACTGCCTGAAGCGGATCGGCTCGGCCCTTGCCGCTACCCTGGGGCGGGGGGGGGATTTCATCGCCCGTTACGGCGGCGAGGAATTCATCTGCGTCCTGCCCAATACCGACACTGCCGGCGCAACGGCCATGGGCGAGAAGCTGCGCACCATGGTCGAAGAGCTGCAGATACCGCACCAGACGTCGCCGATCTCCCCCTCGGTGACCATCAGCCTCGGAGTTGCGCACGTGACCCCCGACAAGGGGGTGACGCCGGAGTCGCTCATCGAGCAGGCCGATGCCATGCTCTACAGTGCAAAGCGGGACGGCCGCAACCGGGTTGCGTCACTTCCGGGATAATCAACCATGCCCCATCGTCTGCACCTGGAACAATTCGGGCCGGTCCATGCCCTTCCCGTGCTCCACTACCGGCTGGAGTTCGCCCACCTGGTTCGCCAGGCAGTGGACCGGGTGCGCCCCGACTGCATCGCCATCGAGCTGCCGTCGACCCTCGAAGGCCCCTTTCTCCGCGGGGTGCAGCGACTGCCCCAGATCTCGGTCCTCTGGTATGACATTCCCCATACCAGGAAAACGGAAACGGTCTACCTGCTCATCGAACCGGCCGACCCCCTGATCGAGGCGGCCCGGCTGGCCCTGGAGCGGGAGATCCCGCTCAAGCTCATCGACCTGGATCTGGACCGCTACCCGCAGCACCAGGACTTCCTCCCCGACAGCTATGCCGTGCAGCGGATCGGCCTTGCCCCCTACTATCTGCAGTACTGCGCATCGGCCGGAGCGCCCGGCTCCGACCCGGACAGCCGGAGGGAGCTGGGGATGGCCTGGCGGCTGCAGCAGCTGGCTGCCAGCCATGAACGTATCCTCTTCATCTGCGGCATGGCCCATCTGGAACGGGTGCGGCAGCTCTTCGACAGGCCGGGGGCGGAGCCGCTGACCCGCGTCCGCCGCGAGGGGGTACACTTGGCCAACCTCCATCCCGATTCGTGCCGCGAGATCCTCGGCGAATTCTCCTTTGTCTCTGCGATCCATGAAATGCGGCGCGGTCCGCTCCCGCAGGAGCCTGCCGATACGGCGCATGCGCTGCGCAAACGCTACAACGCCCTGGAGCTGATAGCCGGGGGTAAGCAGGAGGTCCCGGAGGAAACGGTGCTGCGCCAGGCGATTGAGAGGAGCGCACGCCATGTGGGGGGCGCGGGAGAGATGCCGGACCGCCAGCGGATTCACTACCGACTCTTTCAGGAGGCTGCCCGTCACTACCGGCATGAAACCGGCGAACAGCTCCATCTCTGGCAGAAAAGGGCCTTTTTCCGCTTTGCCCGCAATTATGCCGCCCTGTCCGGGCAGCTCCTCCCCGACCTGTTCCAGTTGCTGGCTGCTGCCCGCGGCTGCGTCGACGATAATTTTGCCTATGCCTTCTGCCGTCTGGCCACCTTCTACCCCTGGCAGCGCGAGGATGCGGAGATTCCGACGATCAGGCTCTCTCCAGAGGATATCGCCGGCAACAGCCGGACGATCCGTTTCCGCCCGCGCCAGGCGCGGCCCGGCAAGGGGCTCTCCCCCCTGCAGTTCCTCAGGCGCCGTCGGGAAAAGCGGCCCGGTGAATGGCTGGAGGGTTTCGACGACCCGTCGCTCTGCTCCTATCCTCCCGAGGATATCGCCATCGAGGATTATGGCCGCTTCCTCAAGAAGAAGGGGGCAAAACAGCTCTCCGAGGAGCAGTACCGGGTGGAGCCGTTTACGGCATCGCTTCTGGACGGCATCGACATGCGCGAAACCCTGCGCAACCTTCATGAGGGCCGGATCTACGTCAGGGAGCAGCAACGGGTCGCCGGTGGCGTCGGCGGGATCGTGGTGGTTTTCGACGAGGACCGCGGAGGGGAGCGCTTCCCCTACCGGATGACCTGGCTCGGCGAACATGACCAGGAATCGGACATGGCCTTCTATGCCACCCAGCCCATCGATAACGTCGTCGGACCCGGCATCTGCCGCTGCGAATACGGGGGGTTCGTCCTCTCCTATCCCCCCCGGCGGATGTACGACATCTGGCACGACCCCGATTACGCCTTTGCCAGGGGGAAGCACGAGGTGCTGCTCCTGGCGGCGCTTGACTACACCCGGGAAACGCACGTGGTCTATGCGGCCCCCCGGCCGCCGCGGAGCATGTTCCGGCAGCTCGCCGCCCGGTTGGGGAAAAAGATCGTCTACATTCCACTCGGCTCGCTTTCTCCCGTAAAACTGAAAAAGCTGCGGGTCTTGCACATTCTTTCAGGCCGGGATAAGCGAGAGATTGCTAATGAATATATTTGGTGATACATAGAGTGGGAATTACGTTGCGGTGATCTGACCCAGGGAGTGTGCACCGTCCGACATGGAAGACATCCTGATCATTCTCAACGAGTTCGGTGGCGGCATGGGAGGGGAGCCCGGCAACGTGGCGGTCCGGTTCCTCCTGCCGACGGTCTTCTGGTCGGTGCTGCTTCTCGTCGGTGGTCGCGAATGGTTCAGGAAGCGTAACGACCGCGATCTGTTCATCTGCTGCGCTGCCATCCTCGGCGGCTACCGCGAACTGCTGATGTTCGTCGCCGAGTTCGGCAGCTGGCGCGGCCATCTCTCCTTTCTCAACATTTATCCCTTTTATCCTCCCCTTGAGCATGCCGCCAACCTGGTAGCAGGGCTTTTCATCGGCTATGCCTTCCTCAGCGCCCTCCCGGAGCGGCGCCATGTTGCCGGCCTGTTCGTCGGCGCCGCGATCATGAGCACCACCGTGCTCTACCTGATCACCGCCCTCACCTGGCCCCCTTTCCTGGAGAGCCACCCCGGAACCTCCTTCGGCAGCTTCTGGGGAGACTACGCCTTCCGTAGCGCCGGCTCTATCTTCCTCGGGATGATGCTCGTCTTCTTTTTCCGGGCCAATTCCGCCAGCGACCGGGTGCCGCTGGCAGCCGTGGCCGGGATCATGTTCTTCTTCCTGGACGAGTCGCTGATGCTCTGGAGTCTGTCTGCCGGCGAACACTACCTGGAACTGGTTGCGCCGGTCCGGCACAACCTCCACATCTGGGCGATCCCGCTCTTCCTGCTCGCCTACCGCTCCGAGGTCAACCGGCAGCTCACCGCCGAGATCCTGCAGCGCGATCTGGCCGAGCAGGGGGTCAGGCAGCGGGAACGATATCTGAAGGGGCTGGCCGAGATGAATCGCCTCCTCTTGACCCATGCCGGATTCAGGCAGATCTACGAGGGGATCCTCCGCATCCTGGGAGAGATCTCCGGTGCCAGCCGGGTCTATCTCTTCGAGAACCATAACGACGGGGACCGTCTCCTGACCAGTCAGCGCGGAGAGTGGTGCACCCAGGGCGTCAGCTCGCAGATCGACAATCCTCACCTGCAGAATATGGTCTTTGAGCGGTCGCCTCTCTCCCGCTGGCTCCCTCTCCTGGAGCAGGGTGAGCTCATAACCGGCAACGTGGCGTCTCTGCCGCCGGAAGAGCGGGAACTGCATGAATCGCAGCAGATCCGCAGCATCCTGGTGCTGCCGATCATGGTGAACAGCCGCCTGTTCGGTTTTCTCGGGTTCGACCAGTGCGACCGGGAACGGCAGTGGCAGGAGTTCGAGATCAATCTCCTGCAGTCCGCCATGCTCACCCTCAGCCAGCACATCGAACAGCAGCAGGCCATGGAAGAGGTTGCCCAGCAGCGCCTCCAGCTCCGGACCTTCCTGGACAACCTGCCGGGGTATGCCTTCCTCAAGGACACGGAGGGGCGGTACCTGCTGGCGAACCGCGATTACTGCCGCGAACTCGGCCGGTCCGAAGGGGCCATCATCGGCCGGACCGACGACGATCTCTTCCCACCCGAGGTTGCGGAGCGGTATCGCAGCGACGATCGCGCCGTCCTTTCCACCGGCAGGGAATTTGCCATAGAAGAGGTTCCCGGCCAGGAGGCGGAGGGGCGGAAGGTCCTTTCGACGCGCAAGGTGCCGCTGCGCGACCAGTACGGCATGATTGTCGGCATTGTCGGCCTCTGCATCGACATTACCGACCGCAAGAAGGCCGAACAGGAGATCCAGTCGCTCAATGCCGAACTGGAGGAGCGGGTACAGCAGCGGACCGAGGAGCTGCAACAGGCGAACGAAGAGCTGGAGGCGTTCTGCTATACCGTTTCCCACGACCTGCGCGGGCCGCTCACCGGCATCCGCGGTTTCAGCCAACTGCTGCTGGATGATGCGGCTCCTGGACATCACCGACCGGACCCTGCAGCTGATCGACGACCTGCTCGCGCTCTCCCGCGCCTCCCGGTCGGAGTTGCAGAGGGGGACCGTCGACCTCACCGGCATTGCCCAGACCCTTGCCGCCGAACTGCAGCTGGAGAGCCCGGACCGCCGCGTCACCTTCCACATCCAGGACGACGTCAGCGGTTACGGCGACGAGAGCCTGTTGCGGGTCGTCCTGACCAATCTCATCAACAATGCCTGGAAATACACCTCCAAGAAACCCGTGGCAGAGATCCGCTTCTGTACCCTCAGGCTCAAGGGAGAGATGGTCTACTGCGTGCGGGATAACGGTGCCGGCTTCAAGATGTCCTATGTAGACCGGCTGTTCCAGGCGTTCTGCCGGCTCCACACTGCCCACGAGTTCCCCGGCACCGGGGTCGGCCTGGCCACGGTGCGCCGGATCATCCAGCGTCATCGCGGCCGCGTCTGGGCCGAAGGGGAAGAGGGGCTCGGGGCGAGCTTCTATTTCACCCTGCCGCACAGCAGTTGACGGACTGTGCCGCCGGGGCCGGCGATTGCAGGATCGTTCGATCTTCGCTACAATAAAGGTAACGGGCCGCCCACGTCGGCCGCAATGCAACGAATAATTAGCCATCATGGCAGGAGGCAACCATGCGCAGCAAAATTCTGGCAAGCATCATCCTCTCGGTATTCCTCATCTCCGGGTGCACCACCTACAAGACCCAGTATGCCGGCTTCAGGCCGCCGGAGGCATATCTCAACAACCAGGTGATCGACGGACTCTCCATCGGCGGCGAGGCATTCGCCAACCAGGATGCGGCCGAAGATGCATTCGGTTTCGACATCAAGGGGGCCGGGGTACTGCCGGTCCAGCTGGTGATGAACAACAACAGCGGCAGTGTGGTGGAGATCGTCGGCAGCCAGAGCTTCCTGGTTGATGACCAAGGAAAGTACTGGAACCTCATCCCGACCAATGTCGCCATCGAGCGGCTCGAATCGTCGACCCAACTTGCAGCCTTCTTCGGCCAGGGTGCCGGCAAGGGTGCGTTGCTCGGCGCTGCTGCCGGGTCGATCATCGGTGCGGCCCTGGGGATCGTCTCCGGGTCCAATGTCGGCTCGGCGCTCGGCAAGGGCGCAGCGCTCGGTGCTGCCGGCGGTGCGGTGATCGGCGGTGTCAAGGAAGGGACGTCCTCTGACCGCGAGTACCGGATCACCGACGACCTGCGGTCCAAGAGCCTGGAAGGGAAGGAGATCCCCAATGCCCACCTGGCCAGCGGCTTCCTCTTCTTCCCCGGCGAGGCGAACTCCGCCAAGGAGCTGCGCCTGCAGCTCAGGGAGCGTGACACGGGCAGGATCAGCCAGGTGGTGCTCAGGTTCAAGTAGTCCGGGCAAACGACAATCGGTGAAGGACGGAAAAGGGGCGAGAAGCCCCTTTTTTCCGTTGGGGGGAAGCTGCGATCAGGTTGTTCAAAAGCAGTTAGATCGTTGCACCGCAGAAAGCCCCGCGGAGGCGTGGTACCCACAGGGCATAAACAGCGCCACGCCGCACAAGGCGGCTTTTCGAGGACGGCGGCGAGATGGCTGTTTTTCAACAACCTGCTAGAGGACAACGCTGTGGAGGTCCCGCCGCTGGTAGCGCCACCAGAAGGCGACGGAGCGGAAGAGCCAGTCGATGAGGAAGACCCCCCAGACCATATAGAGCGACAGGTGCAGGACTTCGGCGGCCAGATAGGAGAGAAAGACCCTGATCCCCCACATGGAGACCAGTGTCACCAGGAAGACGTAGTGGGTGTCGCCGGTACCGCGCAGGCTGCCGGCATAGACGAAGGAGATCGCCAGCGGCACCTGGGCGAAGGCCACCAGCCTGAGGAAGACGCACCCTTTCTCGATGACCGCGGGATCGTGGGTGAAGAGGCCGATGAGGAAGTGGGGGAAAAAGAAGAAGAGGAGCGCCATCACCGTCATTACCAGCACGGCCAGCCGGAGCGCCTCGCGGTGGCTGATCTTTGCCCGCTTGTATTTGCGCGCCCCCAACGCCTGCCCCATCAGGGTTGCCGCGGCGATACCCATGCCGGCACCCGGCATGAACGAGAGCGACTCGATGGAGAGGCCGATCTGGTGCGCCGCGTAGGCGGCGGTGCCGTAGCCGATGATGAACTTGGAGTAGAAGAGCTGGCCCGACTGCTGGGCCACCCGCTCCAGTGCCACCGGGTAGCCGACCCGCCAGATGCGGCGGAACAGCTCGCCGTCGGGACGGCCGAACTTCAGGTGTTTGCGGCGCCAGGCCTGGATGAGCAGGTAGGCGAAGCCGCAGAACTCGGAGAAGTTGATGGCATAGGCGGCGCCGATCACCTCCAGCCGCGGCAGCCCCAGCTTGCCGTAGATGAGGGGCCAGGCGAGGCAGACATGGAGGATGTTGACCAGGATGATCGCCTCCATGGGGGTGCGGGTGTCCCCCCTGCCGTGCATGATGGCGGAGAGGACGTTGAGGCCGGCAGTGAAGCCGAAATAGAGGAAGACCAGGCGGATGTAGCCGTCGGCAAAGCCGATCACCTCGTCCCTGGCCCCCAGGAAGCGGGCCAGGTCGGTGCCGAACAGCCAGCCGAGCAGCGAGGCGGCCACGACCATGACGGCGCAGGCGATAACGGCGACAAAGGCGGCGCGGCGGGCCTCCTGATGGTGGCCGCCCCCCCAGAGGTGGGCGATCACCACGGTGGTGCCGGTGGCAAGCCCCCAGAAGACCGTCATGGTGACGAAGATCAACAGCTGGCCGAGCCCGGTGGCAGCGATGGCCGCGGCCCCCAGCCCCCCCACCAGGAAGATGTCGACGATGGAAACCAGCCGCTGGAACAGGGAGGAGAGGAGGACCGGAAGCGACAGGTTGACGACATTGCGCCGGATGGAGACCCGGCGTTGCCGGGCGTCTGTCTGCTGCCGTCGGGATGTGTAGGGTGGTCTGGACATGGGGGTAGAAAGCCCGTGGCCTGCGGGACAGCTGCCGGTTACCGGCAACCAGCCGCGTGTCTGCTACGAGCCGATCTTCAACTCCAGTTCTTCGAACATGCTCAGGGCAAAATTCTTGGCCCTGCCCGACGGCGCGATGATGCCGTAGGCCATGGCCTCCTTCAGTTCCGCTTCGGTGGCTCCCGCTTCCTTCGCGACCGCGAAGTGTTTCTTCAATCAGGTGGGGCAGCCGACCGCCACGGCACAGCCGACCCGGATCAGTTCCCGGGTCCTGGTGTCGAGGACCTCTTCGTACTCGTAGTCGAGGATCTTTTTCCGTATCCGCATCACTCTCCCCCACTTTCCGCGGAGACCTGTCTCCGCTCCCTGGAAACGCGCCGAAATCCTTTACTTTTCCTCATGATTGTGATACATAGAGCCACTTTTACCGTATCAAACCGGCTTTGGCAATCTTTTCTCGCGATAATTTCCAGCCGGAGGTGGTTAGCGGAAGTATATAGTCAACTCCAACAGAGGAGGAAAAGGATATGTTTAAAGGAAGCATCGTTGCCATTGTAACGCCGTTCACCAACGGCCAGGTCGATTACGAGAAGCTGCGCGAACTGGTGGAGTTCCAGATCGCAGGGGGCACCGACGCCATCGTGCCGTGCGGCACCACCGGCGAGTCCTCGACGCTTGACTACGACGAGCATATGCAGGTTATCAAGACTGTCATCGAGCAGGTCGGAAAGCGGGTCCCGGTCATTGCCGGCACCGGCTCCAATTCCACCGCAGAGGCGATCGAGCTGTCGCAGAAGGCCAAGGAAGCGGGCGCCGACGGCGTACTGCTGGTTACCCCCTACTACAACAAGCCGACCCAGGAAGGTCTGGTGCGCCACTACACGGCCATTGCCGACGCCGTGGCCATCCCCCAGATTCTTTACAACGTACCGGGCCGCACCGGCGTCAACATGCTCCCCGAAACCGTTGCCCGCTTGGCGCCCCACAGGAACATCGTGGCGATCAAGGAGGCCACCGGGTCGCTCCAGCAGGCGTCCGAAATCATCGCCCTCTGCGGCGACAGCATTGATCACCTTCCCGATGATGGCCTGCGGCGCCAAGGGGGTCATCTCGGTGCTGGCCAACATCATGCCCTCGACCGTGGCGAACCTCGTCGACGCCTTCTTTGCCGGCGACCTGGCCACGGCCCGCAAGCTGCACCTGGAGACGCTGAAGATCGGCAACGCCATGTTCATCGAGTCGAACCCGATCCCGGTGAAGACGGCGTTGGGCCTCATGGGCAAGTGTTCCGACGAGCTCCGCCTGCCGCTCTGCCCCATGGGTGCGGCGAACAAGGAGAAGCTGGCGGCCATCATGAAGGAGTACCAGCTGATCTGACAGGAGGTTTTCATGAGACGCTCATTGGTTGCGCTGTCCGCCGCCGTTGTGATGGGGGCCTGCCCCGCCGCATTCGGCGCCGAACTGGTCGCTGACGCTCAGAACATCCTCGGCACCTACGAGGGACACCTGGAAATCTTTACCGGCAAGAAGCTGAAGCAATTCAATTATGCGGTGACCATTTACAACGTCGATGCGGAAAAGAAGGAGATTTCCCTCAAGACCCGCTGCGACGACTGTGAGATCAAAGAGACCAACCTCCGCGGCTGCGCGGTGACGGAACAGTCGCCGAACCTGAAGTTCGCCTGCAGGGGTGAGACGGCGAAGATCGAATACGAACTGGCCGACGGAGTGCTGAAGGGTAACGGCACCAACGCAAAAGGGAAGCCGTACACCGTGTCCGTGAAACGGGCGGGGAAATAGCAGAACAATCAGGAGAAGCGCATGGTTAAGATAGCTGTCTGCGGCGCTGCCGGCCGCATGGGTCAACGCATCATCGTCGCTGCTACAGAGGCGGGCTGCACCGTTTCCGGTGCCCTGGAGCGGCCCGGCCATCCCCAAGTCGGCCAGGACGCCGGTCTTATCGCCGGCTGCGGCAGCCTGGGCGTCGCCATCTCCGACGACCTGAACGCCGTGGTCGCCGGCTGCGACGTGCTCATCGACTTCACCACCCCCAAGGTGTCGCTGAAGAACCTTGAGGTCTGCGGCCTGAAAAAGAAATCGATCGTCATCGGCTCCACCGGCTTCACCCCGGAGGAGCGTCTTCTTGCCGCCGAGCTGGCAAAGGATATCCCGGCGGTGCTCGCCCCCAACATGAGCGTCGGGGTCAACGTCTGCTTCAAGGTCTTGAAGGATGTGGCCAAGACGCTCGGTGACGACTTCGACGTGGAGATCGTCGAACTGCATCACAACAAGAAAAAAGACTCACCGTCAGGAACTGCCGTGCGCATGGGCGAGGTCGTGGCCGAGGCCCTGGGGCGGGACTACAACAAGGTGGCCAACTACCACCGCGAGGGGATCTGCGGCGAGCGGACCAAGGAAGAGATCGGCATGCAGACCGTGCGCGGCGGCGACATCGTCGGCGAGCACACCGTCTACTTCATCGGCCAGGGGGAGCGGATCGAGATCTCCCACCGGGCCATGACCCGCGACATGTTCTCCCGCGGCTCGGTGCGGGCCGCCCAGTGGGTGGTGGGGAAAGAGCCGGGGCTGTACGATATGCAGGACGTGCTCGGTCTGAAATAGGAATGCCGCTTTTGGGCAATTTCGGCGTTGCCTTCGTCATCGCTTGTGCGACGTGGCGCTGCCACGTCTCCGCGCTCTTCCTCGGGCGCCTTGAACCTGCCGCAAAATCGACATCCCTGAGGTTTAAACGATAACACCTGAATTGCCGCTCCGTGCGGCATTTCCTTTATACAAATGAAAATGGAGGTTTTCTCGTAATGGCAAAAATCAATGACAACTACCTCAAACTGAAGGCCGGGTACCTCTTCCCGGAGATCGGCCGCCGCGTGCGCGAGTTTTCCGCCGCCAACCCGTCCGCCAAGGTGATCCGACTCGGCATCGGCGACGTGACCCGTCCCCTGGCCCCGGCCGTGATCAAGGCCTTCCATGATGCCGTGGACGACCTGGCCGGCATCGACCAGTTCGCTGGCTACGGTCCGGAGCAGGGGTATGACTGGTTGATCAACGCCATCATCGAGAAATCCTACCAGCCGCTGGGCGTCAACCTCAAGACCGAGGAGATGTTCATCTCCGACGGTTCCAAGTGCGACTGCGCCAACATCCTGGACATCTTCGCCCTGGACAACGTCGTTGCCATCGGCGATCCGGTCTACCCGGTCTACAACGACACCAACGTCATGATCGGCCGGACCGGCGAGGCGGACGACGAGGGCTACTACAAAGGGATCGTCTACATGCCTTGCAACGAGGGGAACAACTTCATCCCTTCGCTTCCCACGGAAAAGGTGGACATCATCTACCTCTGC
>JACRPV010000239.1 GCA_016223015.1 Geobacter sp.
CGGCTACTTCTTCTTGCTGCCTGCGGCCTTTTTGGATGCCTTGAGCGGGTTGATCTTCGTCTCTTCGCTCTTGATCTCGACTTTCACATGGGTGGCAAAGTTGCAGAGCCCCTCGGACCATTTCTTGCCCGGCGCGGGATACGCGCTGCAGACACGTCCAATGGAACCTTCGACAATTCGCTCACATCCTTCGCAGTTCTCCACGACAACCTGGCAGCTGCCGCCAGAGAACACACACCCCTGGTTTCCCCAGAATGTACATTCGGTACCGCGAAGCACGGTTTGGCATTGCATTGGTCTTCCTCCTCTTCTTCTATATCCGCTGTTTCGTGCGTAAAATTCAATCTACCAATTTTCCGCGCTTTAAGTCAACTGTAAAAATCCCCGGCGATTTCGCCTAGCTGCAACTGTTTCCCTTGACTAGGGTGGGGGGGTATATTAATCTACAATATGCACGGCCTTCTGCAGCGACTGTACGCTCCGGATGCCCGTATAATCAGTATCTTCAGGAGGGGAGAACCATGACGCGAATCGCATTCGGCACATCTGGCTGGCGGGGCATTCTGTGCGAGGATTTTATCTTCGAAAATGTCAGGGTAGTCACCCAGGCCATTGCCGATCATGTCATCAGCCAGGGGGAGCGGGAAAAGGGGCTGATCGTCGGGTACGATTCCCGTTTCATGGGTGAGCGTTTTGCCCGCGAATCGGCCAGGGTCCTGGCCGGCTCCGGCATCAAGGTCTTGCTTTGCGATCGTGACACCCCCACTCCGGTTATCTCGTTCGAGATCCTGCGCCGCAAGGCGGCAGGCGCCATCAATTTCACCGCCAGTCACAACCCCCCCGAATACAACGGCATCAAGTTTTCGCCTGCCTGGGGCGGGCCAGCCCTGCCTGAAACCACCGGCGATATCGAGCGTCGTGCCAATGAAATGCTGGGCGAGATCTGCTACAAGGAGCGACCGCTCGATCAGGCGTTGCGCGAGGGGCTTCTGGAAGAGATCGACTGTAGGCCGGCCTACTTGGCCGACTTGGCCACGAAGATCGACTTCGACGCGGTCGGCCGGGTAGGGGGGATAGCACTCAACCCGCTCTATGGCACGGCACGAGGCTACCTTGATGCGCCTCTCCTTGCCCGCGGCGTTTCCTTCCGTCAGATCAACGACCAGCGCGATCCCTATTTCGGCGGTTTTGCTCCCGAGCCGGCGGAAAAAAATATCCAGGACTTCATCGGACTGGTCAAAAAAGAGCCCGCCATCAGGCTCGGTCTTGCCACCGATGGCGACGCCGACCGGTTCGGCATCATCGATGACGACGGCAGCTATATCGAACCGAACTATATCATTGCCCTCTTGCTCGACTACCTGGTGCGGGTCCGCAGGATCAGCGGCGGCGTTGCACGCAGCGTGGCCACCTCCCACCTGATCGATGCCGTGGCGCGCCACCATGACATAGAAGTCTTCGAGACGCCAGTCGGGTTCAAATTTATCGGCGAACTGATCAGCCAGGACAAGATCGTCATCGGCGGCGAAGAAAGCGCCGGTCTGACCATCAAGGGGCATGTGCCCGAAAAGGATGGCATCCTGGCATGTTTCCTGGTTGCCGAAATGGTGGCGCACGAGGGGCAGCCGGTGAGGGTGCTGCTGGAGCGTCTCTATGAGAAGGTCGGGCGGTATCTGACCAAGCGGGAGAACATCCGTCTGTCTGCGGAACTGGAAGCGGCATTCCCGGCAAAGATTGCCGCCACGCCAACCGAATTCGCCCATCTGAAGGTAAAGGAGAAGGTGACCCTGGACGGCAACAAGTTCATCCTCGAAGACGGAAGCTGGCTTCTGTTCCGCAAATCAGGCACCGAGCCGGTGGTGCGCCTCTATGGCGAATCGTCGTCGGAAGAACGTCTGCAGGCGATCATCGCCGCGGGCAAGGCATTCATCCAGCAGTCCTGATTTCAGATTCACAGCAGACAAGGACGCCGGGGCCGTTAAAGAGGAGTTAAAAAGTCCTTTTTGCGTTTTCTGCGTCTTTGCGCTATACTGACCAAAAATTCACACTGGAGGGACCATGTGGGATTATACCGATAAGGTGAAGGAGCATTTCCTCAACCCGCGTAACGTGGGCGACATCCCTGAGGCCGATGCCGTCGGTGAGGTCGGCAGTCTTGCCTGTGGCGATGCGTTGAAGCTTTTCCTGAAGCTCGACGACAAAAAGGAACGGATCGTCGACGCGAAATTCCAGACCTTTGGCTGCGGCAGTGCCATTGCATCCTCTTCGGCATTGACCGAGATGATCAAGGGGAA
>JACRPV010000240.1 GCA_016223015.1 Geobacter sp.
CCACGCGGGGGATATCCGGCAGACCCGGCAAGAAATACCGTTCGCGGGCCTTCTGCGGGGCGGCACAAGCCGTCAGCATGACGCACAGGGTGACAAGAATCCATTTCAGACGCAACATGGATCTCATGAATACTCCTCCTGACCTATCAATGTAATAAGAGTCTCCAGCATCTTCTCCGTCCCGCTGTCTGCACATCCTGCGCCTATTTGGCATGGCAGAACTGGCAGAGAGCCATTCTTTCCGCGGAACGGCTTACCAGGAAATAGCGCACCACCCCACCGTGCGGGTCATGACACGATGCGCAGGAAAGCTCTTTCCCCTTCCGCTTGGGCGAAATATCCTTGCGCCCGCTCAGCGGATGCCCCTCACTCCCGGAGGAACGGACCACGTGCGGTGATTTGGCGATCTTTTCATGACAGGAAAGACATACTTCGTTAATGGGACGGCGCATGAATGCGGGAAATTCCGTGCCATGGGGGTCATGGCATATTTCGCAGTAGCCCGCTGCAACCGGACCATGGGGATAGGTAAATTTCTTTATATCGGCTTCCTTGTCCGCGTGACACTCGAAGCAGAGCGGCGCATCGCGCTTGCCAACCTTGTAACGGGGAGTGCCACTGCTGCTGTGGCAATAGGAACAGGTGAGACTGGTCACCGGTTCATGGGGGTAAGCCACCTTGAGCATCTTGACGTGACAGGTGCCGCAGTTCGATGAACCGGCCGCAGATCCGCTTTTGGCTGGTGCAGGCGTCTTGCTGTGACAATGGGCGCAGAGCTTCTCATCCTCATCGGTATGCAGCGTATTTTTGATAAAACCCTGCGGGATCAGCTTGGTGTCGCCCGAGGGGTTGTAGAATATCTCCGTAGCGACCGATTGGACCTTCTGCGTGCCATTGAAGCCTTCCACGAGCAGGGTGTTTTTCCCCTTGTCCCACACCGGCTGGACAATGAGGATATCCTGAAATGCCCGGCGGTATTCAGGGGAGCCGATCTGCATGATGTCGCTGTCGATGCCGTTGACCGTGATCTTTACACCATTCACGGCAGGGTCGTTTGTTTTCAGAATGAGATAGTCGGATCGATAGACCCAGCTCTTTTCGACCGGGTAGATAAGCTGCAGGGCCGCCGATACGCTCGCCGGCAGCAGCACGAGCAGTAACGCAACGACATAACCAGACCAGTTCCTCATCCGCACACGCTCCCCGTGAAATCTCCTGTTCAGCTCAATGCCGAGAACTATAACAGCTCAATGCGCCCCTGACAATCCTTGATGGCTGCCCGCCCTGGCCGATTGCTGCCGTGCGGGCGAAAAAAAACGGCGCGGTTATTCACCGCGCCGGGAATGGATGATACTTACTTGCCACCGTAACTGTGCAGGCCGGAGAGGAAGAGGTTAACCCCTAGATAGCAGAAGATGGTCGCCGCAAAACCGATGATGGAGAGGAATGCCGCCCGCCGGCCCACCCATCCGCGGGTGATGCGAGCATGGAGAAAGGCGGCGTAGATGAACCAGACGATCAGCGACCAGGTCTCCTTCGGGTCCCAGCTCCAGTAGGTGCCCCAGGCATAGTTGGCCCAGGCTGCGCCGGTGACGATGCCCAGCGTCAAGAGCGGAAAGCCGATCATGATCGCCTTGTAGTTGAGGTCGTCCAGCACCCGCACCGACGGGAATGTGGCCATGACGCCGCCAGCCTGACCATCGCCGCCAGTGGCCGATTCGTGACGCTCCTTGATGAGGTACATGATCGAGATGCCGCACGCCACGGCAAAGGCGGCATACCCCAGGAAGCAGGTGATGACGTGGTAGAGAAGCCAGTTGCTCTGAAGCGCGGGGACCAGCGGCTCAATGCCGCTGCTCAGACCGAGTTGCGCCCAGGCCATGCCTAGCAGGGCAAAGGGAACGACAAAGGCACCCACGATCCGATACTTGTATTTCATTTCGATGATGCCGTAAATCAGGATGATGGTCCAGGCAAAGAAGACCACGGACTCATAGAGGTTGGACAGGGGAGCATGGCCATGCCCCAGGTCATAGGACTCTTTCCAGCGAAGCAGGATCGCAGCGGTCTGAATGAGCCAGCCGGCATAGGCGGCGCCACTGGCGGCAAGTCCCACGCCTTTGTTCCTGCTGGCCATGAATGCGAAAAAGAGCAACATTGACACCATGTAGGAGAGGGTAGTGATATTGAACAGCAGAGAACTGGACATTGATTATAACCTCCGTGAATCTTGAAGTCCGAGAGTCGACAAACGAGAATCTATTTACAGTTTTTCCAGCTTGTCGACAAGGGTTTCGAAGACCCCCTGGAAAGCCGGCTGGTTTTTGCTGGCGCTCCCGCCGACAACAACGCGGCCATTTGCGGCTATCCTGACCCAGAGACGCTTGTGAGACAGGAAGAACGCCATGATGATCCCTACCACCATGAGGGTACAGCCGAGTCCTTGGCAACCTGCAGGCCGGTATAGAACTTCTCGTCTGAGCCGTCATAGGTGAAAATCAGGTCGCCGCCGCGCTCTGCATCGAGTTCGGGATAGTTGCGAAAAACGATGAACGACTCGGGCTGCTTGCCGGGCGTATGGACCTCAACCCGCGCAGCCGGGCCACTGAGCTGGGGGATCACCGGGCTGACATCCTGGGTCGACTCCACAACGCGCATGGTGCGTCCGCCGGGGAGTTGCACCATATCTCCCTGGTGGGCAGCCACCCGGACCTGGGCTCCTCCCTTGCGCTCACGCATGGTGAAGTAAAAGGTCCCCCCCTCGCTCGCCGGGCCGTAGCTGGACTGGTAGAAGGTGAAACCCTTGTAGGTCAGGGGGTCGTTGACGACAACCGGGATATTGATATACCCCGGCACCGGCTGCCCATTCTCCAGGACCGTCAGGATGCTCTTGAATTCCTTGGGGGCGCCGGTGTTGTAGAACGAAACCGAAAACTTTTCCAGCTTGACCGCGAAGCCGAGGTCGACCATCTTGTTGTTGCGGCCCTGCGCCGCGGAAACGCTCGATCCTTCGACGATCTGGACATAGGCCTTGTATCCGAAAAAGGAACCGATCAGTGCGCCGATGAAGATGATGATGATGCTGAGGTGGACCACATAGACGCCGAGACGGCACCAGGGGGTCTTCTGTGCAAAAAGGTGGATCTCGCCGTTCTGTTCGGTGACAACCGGAGCCGCGAACTCACTGGCAAGAAACCCGGTCAGTTTGTCCTTCAGGCTCGCGGTGTCTCCCTTCAGCTTCAGATCGCGGGTGAGAGAGAGCGAGCGCTCCAGCCCTTCATCGAAGATCAGGTTCGGCTCGGAAACGATCTTCCAGACACGGGGGAGCCGCTTGATGGAACAGGCCACCAGGTTGACGGTCAGCAGGTAGAGCAGGAGGATGAACCACCACGAGTGGTACATGTCGAAGAAACCCAGCTTGTCATAGAGCTGCAGCTTGGTCTGGCTCAACGACCGGATATATTCTTCCGGGATACTCGGGGCCTGCGGAATGACCGTGCCGATGATCGAAACCAGGGCGAGGCCGATGAGGAGGGAGATGGAGAGCTTGAGGGAACAGAAGAAATCCCACAGGCTCTGCAGAAAACCTTGTTTTTGCGTAGTCAAGACAAGCTCCTCTCGATATGGTTGCATGCAGATCGGAAATCAGCGGCTTATTCAGATATTCGGCTGAGACCTAATCAACGGCCGATTATACAGGAACTACCCACGAAATAACAATTAATTTTCTATATGTATACGGACGCAAAAAAGGGGATAACAGGCTTCCTGTCATCCCCTTTCCCACCGGAATCACTCGGTTTCAAACTACTTCTTGTGGCAGTCCTTGCAGCTGGTCGGCCCCTTCTTCATGTCGACATGGCAGCCCTTGCAGGTCTTGTGCGCCCAGTCCTTGCCGAACCCTTCGATTTTGCCGGGGCCCTTCTCATGGCACTTCTTGCAATCGCCAACAGCGGCCTTGTGGGCCTTGTGGTTGAAAGACACGCCTTTCTTCATCTCGATGACGTCTGCGCCAAAGGCGGTCCCGGCGAATGCGACAACAGCAAACAGAGCAACGATAGACTTTTTCATGCTAACATCTCCCTTCAAACTTTGATGAAAATTTAGCAAAAACTATGACACCACCCGTCGGATTGTCAAGATAAAATGGGTTCATGAAACATGCCTCATGGCCGCTGCCAGATGGTCATCAGTCGCGTGCACGGGCCAGTTGCAGCGCCTCGTCCTTTGCGGCCACCTCTTCTGCCAGCTGCCGCTTAAAGTCGGCCAGTCCAGCGGCCAGACGCGTGTCGGCAATCGCCAGCATCTGCACTGCCAGGATGCCCGCATTTTTGGCCCCGGCCTTGCCGATGGCCATGGTCGCCACCGGAATCCCGCCCGGCATCTGCACCATGGCATAAAGGGCGTCCACTCCGTTGAGGGGACCGCCGCCGATGGGAACGCCGATGACCGGCAGGCAGGTCTCCGCCGCCACTACCCCTGCCAGATGCGCCGCCATACCGGCTGCAGCGATGATCACCTTGATGCCGCGACCGTCGGCACCCGCTGCCAGCTCGGCCGTCCTGGCCGGCGACCGGTGCGCCGAGGAGACCCGCATCTCATAAGGGACCTGGAAGGCATCCAGCACCCTGGCCGTCTCCTCCATAACCGGCAGGTCGGAATCGCTTCCCATGAGTATCAGCACCAGTGGTTTCATCGCGCTCCCCTATTCCCTGTCCATCGCCTTTTTGCCGATATCGGTGCGGAAATGCACCCCTTTCCAGCTGATGGCCGCAACACCACGATAGGCCCTGTCGATGGCAGCCCGGACCGTCGGCCCCAGGGCAGTCACCCCCAGGACCCGGCCGCCGCTGGTGACGATCCGCCCCTGATCGAGCGAAGTGCCGGCATGGAAGACAAACAGGTCCTCCAGGGCGCCCGCCTGGTCAAGGCCATGAATCGTATCCCCCTTGCGGTAGTCGCCGGGATACCCTGCCGAAGCCATGACCACGCAGACTGCTGCCTGATCGTGCCATTCGAGACTGATCCCGCTCAAGTCCCCCTCGGAAACCGCCATAAGGACCGGCACGATGTCCGACTTGAGCCGCATCAAAAGCGGCTGGCACTCGGGGTCGCCGAAGCGGGCATTGAACTCCAGGGTCTTCACCGAAGTCCCGTCGATCATTAGACCGGCATAGAGGACGCCGCGGTAGGGACGCCCCTCGGCGGCCATGCCGTCGACGGTACGCTGCATGATCTCGGCCATGACCTGATCGTGGATGGCCGGGGTCACCACCGGTGCCGGGGAATAAGCCCCCATGCCGCCGGTATTCGGCCCGGTGTCGCCGTCGAAGACCGCCTTGTGGTCCTGGGCCGAAGCGAGCGGGATGATGTTCCGGCCGTCGGTGAAGGCGAGAAACGATGCCTCCTCCCCCCGGAGAAACTCCTCGACCACCACCCGCGAGCCAGCCGCGCCAAAGGCGTTGCCCGAAAGCATGTCAGTCACCGCCGTGACCGCCTCGTCACGGGTCTGGGCGACTATGACCCCCTTGCCGGCGGCAAGGCCGTCGGCCTTTACCACGATAGGGGCCCCGAGCCGGTCGATGAAGGCAATTGCCGGTTCCACCTCGGTAAAGACCTCGTAGGCGGCGGTCGGCACCTGGTACTTCTTCATCAGGTCCTTGGAAAAGGCCTTACTCGCCTCGATCAGCGCCGCATTGCGACGGGCGCCGAATATCTTCAGGCCATGCTCCTCAAAGAGATCGACGATCCCGAGAGAGAGCGGCAGCTCGGGCCCGACCACGGTCAGGTCGATATCCCTGGCAGTGGCAAAGGCCAGGAGTCCCGGCAGGTCGTCGACCGCAAGCGGGACATTCTCGGCCATCTGGCCGATCCCAGGATTCCCCGGCGTGCAATAGACCCTCTCCACCAGGGGAGACTGGCATATCTTCCAGACCAGCGCATGTTCGCGGCCACCACCGCCGACAACGAGAATATTCATGATGATTCACTCCTCAGGAAAACGTTGGCTGGGGCTAGCCCCCTCAAGTCACCGGCCGAAACGGCAGCCTCCCGCCGGTACGCGGCACAGGGCGGCGATCAGTGCCTGAAGTGGCGCATGCCGGTAAAGACCATGGCCATGCCGTGCTCGTTGGCCGCGGCGATCACCTCTTCGTCGCGCATGCTCCCGCCGGGCTGGATTACCGCGCTGATGCCGACCGCTGCGGCATTGTCGATGCCGTCGCGGAAGGGGAAGAAGGCATCCGACGCCATGACCGCCCCCTTGACCTCCAGGCCGGCATGCTCCGCCTTGATGGCCGCGATCCTGGCCGAGTTCACCCGGCTCATCTGGCCGGCACCGACGCCGATGGACATGCCGTCCCTGCCGTAGACAATGGCGTTGGACTTGACGAACTTGCAGATCCGCCAGGTAAAGAGGAGGTCGACCATCTCCTTCTCGGTCGGCTGGCGGGTGGTGACCACCTTGAGGTCGCCGTGCAGGGCCAGATCGGTATCCTGGACCAGGATGCCGCCGTTCACCCGCTTGAAATCGAGCCTCTGCAGCGGCCCTGCCGGCCACTGCCCGCATTCGAGCAGGCGAACGTTCTTTTTCGCCGCCACTGCCGCCACTGCGCCGGGGGTCACCTTCGGGGCGATGATCACCTCCACGAACTGGCGGTCGCAGATAGCCTTGGCGGTCGCCTCGTCCAGCTCGCCGTTGAAGGCGATGATCCCGCCGAAGGCCGATTCGGGATCGGTCTTGTAGGCCCGGTCGTAGGCTTCGAGAAGATTGGCGCCGATAGCCACGCCGCACGGGTTGGCGTGCTTGACGATAACGCAGGCCGGCCCTTCGCTGAACTGCTTGATGCATTCGAGCGCGGCATCGGTATCGCCGATGTTGTTGTAGGAAAGTTCCTTCCCCTGGAGCTGGCGGGCCGTGGAGATGCAGGCCTCCCGGACGTCGCGCTCGACATAGAAGGCAGCGGACTGGTGGGGGTTCTCGCCGTACCGCATCCCCTGGGCCTTGCGGTACTGGAAGGTCAGGGTGTCCGGGAACCGCTCCACCCCCTCGCCGGTCCGGGCGCCGAGCCAGTTGGAGATGGCACCGTCATAGGCTGCAGTGTGCTGGTAGACCTTGACTGCCAGGCGGAAATTGGTCTGCTTCGCGACCGCGCCGCCATTCGTCTTCATCTCGTCCAGCACGGTCCGGTAATCGACCGGATCGACAATCACCGTGACATCCGCATTGTTCTTGGCAGCGGAGCGGAGCATGGTCGGCCCGCCGATATCGATATTCTCGATGGCATCCTCAAGGGTGCAGTCGGCCTTGGCCACGGTTGCCTCGAACGGGTAGAGATTCACTGCCACCAGGTCGATCGGCTCGATCCCGTGCTGCTGCATGGTCGCCACGTGCTCGGGATTGCTCCGCATCCCCAGCAGCCCGCCGTGGACCTTCGGATGGAGGGTCTTCACCCGGCCGTCCAGCATCTCGGGGAAGCCGGTGAACTCGGAGACGTCCTTGACCGTGAGCCCCGCATCGCGCAAAAGCTTGGCCGTGCCGCCGGTGGAGAGTATCTCGACGCCATAGGTGGCGAGTTCCCGTGCAAATTCGATGATGCCGGTCTTGTCCGAGACGCTGATCAGCGCCCGCTTGATCTGTGCCATGCTATCCGCTCCTTTTAGCAATAGTGGAATTGAAGACATCGGGCCGGGTCGTCATGCCCCGGCATTGAAAAGGGGAAATTTAGCAGATTCCAGCGCAACTGCAAAGCCCTTTTCACGCCCCCCGGCTGCATCGTCCCGAGCCCGTTGCTACGGAAGAAAACGTTGACGGTTATCAGGTTGTTCAAAAACAGTCAGATCGTCGCACCCGCAGGAGCGACCGAGGAGGCGTAGCAGCGCTACGCCGCACGAAAGGAGTGACGAGGACGGCGGCGAGATGGCTGGTTTTAGCTGCGCTGAAACTTCGTTTTCAACAACCGCTCTCGGCAAAATCCATGAACCGGATGAAGTGGGCCTCAAACAGCGGATTGCCCGACAGCGGGACGACCGCAAGGCGGCTGGCCAGGGCCGCCACCTCCCCTTCCCCGTCCGGCCGGCAAAGATAACGCTCCACTCCCGCCAGGGCGCCGTCCGCACCGAACCGGACCGAAGGGACCGCGTGCGGGATGACCCCCAGATCGCGGAGCAGTCCGGCGCCGAGCACCATGCCGAACGACCCGGTCACGACCACCTCGGCCAAAGCGGCCGCAGCCAGTCCGGCCCTGGCGAGCAGAACCTCGACACCCGCGCGGATCGCCCCCTTTGCCAGCTGGATCTGGCGGATATCCTCCTGGGTGATGACCACCTCGTGCCGGGCATCCCGGTAGAGGACGAACCCCCGCCCCTCAGTCCGCTCGACGATGCGGTTGCCGAGGTTCGACGGGATCTCCGCAGGAGACCGGAGCCGGCCGTTCTCCTCGATGACCCCTTCCCGGCGAAGCGAGACGATGGCCGACAGGGCGCCGGAGCCGCAAACCCCCGTCGGCACCCCGTTGCCGATGGTTTCGATCCGGACCTTCCCGTCGGCACACTCCACCAGGGCAATGGCACCGGGGAGCGCTGCCATGCCATGGGTCAGGTTCCCCCCCTCGAAGGCGGGTCCGGCTGCGGCAGAGGTGGCGAAAACCCGGTCGCCGCAGCAAAGCGCGATCTCGGCGTTGGTCCCCAGGTCGAGGTAGAGCCGTGCGGCGTGGGTCGTGGGTTGCGAATCGGCAAGCCCCTCCCCGTAGAGGAAGGCCACCAGGTCCCCCCCCACGAAGCCGCCGGGAAGGGGGAAGAGATAGGCCCCGGCCGCCAGGGACCAGCCCAGGTCGCTGGTCTGCAGCGACCTTCCTTCCCTGAAGAGGGGGCGATAGGGGATATGGGCCAGCGAATCGACCGGAAGATCGAGCAGCAGGTGCTCCATGGTGGGATTTCCGGCAATGGCGACCAGCGAAAGGGAGGACTCCGCCACCCCGGCATCGGCAAGGAGGCCCCTGGCAAGCGTCTCCAGCTCTGCATTCACCAGCCGGGCCATCCCGGTCCGCGCCTCGGGCGAGGCGACCGCGGCGGCAAGCCGCGTCACCACGTCGGCGCCGAACGGCCGCTGCGGGTTGAGGGCTCCCCCCGCGGCGAGCCGCCGGCCGGTGGCGGCGTCGAGCAGGGAGGCCGCAATGGTGGTGGTCCCGAGGTCGCAGGCAATGATGACGGCTTCAGGCAATGACAACGGCATGCTCCTCTCGGGGCAAGACCTCCCCGATCCGGACGGCGAAACAGCCCTCTTCCGCGGCCAGGGCCATGAACCGCTCCAGCTCCGCCGGCGGCAGGGCGATCAGCAGGCCGCCCGAGGTCTGCGGGTCGAAGAGCGGCAGGAGACGGTCGTCGGCTGTGGCCGGCCCGTTCCCCGCGGCCTTGATGCCATCGACCCGGCAGAGCGGCGCATAGTGATCGCGGTTGCGGTAGCAGCCTGCCGGGACCAGCCCGTCCCGGACCAGCTCCATGACGCCGTCCAGCACCGGCACTGCCTGCAGATCGAGACGGATGGTCGCCCCGGCCCCTGCAGCCATCTCGGCGCTGTGGCCGATGAGGCCGAAACCGGTGACGTCGGTGCAGGCGGTGGCGCCGCAGGCGACCATGAGCCAGGCCGCAACGTCGTTGAGCGTGGTCAGCCAGCGGACCGCCTCGTCCACCACCGCGGCAGGCACCATCTCCGCCTTGATGGCAGTGGAGACGATGCCGCTGCAGAGCGGCTTGGTCAGGACCAGGACGTCCCCCGGCCTGGCCGTCGAGTTGCGGACGACACGGTCGGGATGGACGATCCCCGTGACGGCCAGCCCGTACTTCAGCTCGTCGTCTTCCACCGTGTGCCCCCCCACCAGGCAGGCGCCGGCCTGCGCCAGGGCGGCGCTCCCCCCGGCCAGGATATCGGCCAGCACATGGGGGGGGAGTTTGCACGCAGGGAAGAAGACCAGGTTGAGGGCCGTCACCGGCCTGCCACCCATGGCATAGACGTCGGACAGGGCGTTGGACGCAGCTATCCTGCCGAAGGTGAACGGATCGTCCACCAGCGGGGTGATGATGTCCACCGTGTCCACCAGCGCCAGGTCGCCGGAGAGTCGATAGACCCCTGCATCGTCGGATGTCTCCGGCCCAACGAGGAGGGCGGGGTCAACCGCAGGAGGCAGGGTTCGCAAAGCTTCCTCAAGGCCCGCCGGGCCCAGCTTTGCCGCTCAGCCGGCCGCCTTCACCATTCCCGTCAGTTTTATCTTCTGCTTGGTCATAGGTTTCCCACACTGCACGATCTACCGCAACGACTGCGGCCCGA
>JACRPV010000231.1 GCA_016223015.1 Geobacter sp.
CGGGAAACCTCCGAACTCGCCGGTCTCATCAGGAAGATCCGCGATACAGGAGTGACGGTGGTATTGGTGGAACATGACATGGAGCTCGTCATGGATATCTGCGACCGGATCGTCGTGCTCAACCTCGGCGAGAAACTCGCAGAGGGAACACCGCGCGAGATTCAGGAAAATCCGGCAGTGATAGCTGCCTATCTGGGTGAAGGGTAGGGGAGTGTGCTCAAGGTAAAAAACGTAAATACCTATTATGGGAAAGTACATGCCTTGAAAAATGTCACCCTGCATCTCGACCAGGGTGAGATCGTGGCGCTGATCGGTGCAAACGGGGCCGGCAAGACAACGATGCTGAATACACTCTCCGGAGTCTGTCCTCCGGAGGGAGGGAGTATCCAGTTTCTCGGCCAACCGATCGCAGGCATGGCCCCGGACAGAGTCGTCAAGATCGGGATCTCGCAGGTACCGGAGGGGAGACAGGTCTTTAAAGGGCTGACCGTAGCCGACAATCTCGAGATGGGTGCCTATCTCCGCTTCAGGGGACGTGAGGGAAAGGATCTTATTCGCCAGGACATGCGTCATATCTACGAACTCTTCCCGCGTTTGGAAGAGCGGAGGAAGCAGATGGCAGGGACTCTGTCCGGGGGCGAGCAGCAAATGCTGGCAATCGGCAGGGCGCTCATGGCCAAGCCCAAGCTGCTGCTACTCGACGAACCGTCAATGGGATTGGCACCTTTGGTTGTTCAGGAAATATTCAACGTTATTGAACGGTTGCGGAAGGATGAAGGGACAACTGTCCTTTTGGTTGAGCAGAACGCCAAGGCAGCTCTGAAAATGGCTGATCGTGGTTATGTCTTGGAAACAGGTAAAGTGATACTCGAAGGAATGTCGTCGGAACTATTGGAAAATAAGGAAGTACAACGCGCCTACCTCGGGAAGGAAAAGAAGGAAATCTGGGAGCGTTGATGGAGAAACGAGTTATGGAAATCTGGGATCGCCACCATGAATGCATGCCGAGGGAAGAACTGGAACAGCTGCAGCTAGAACGTCTTCAGGCAACCTTGCATCGAGCGTATAAGAATGTAACCTGTTACCGCACCAAATTCAACGAGCAGGGGATCGACCCCGACGACATTCAGTCCTTGACCGACTTGGCAAATCTCCCTTTCACGACCAAGGAGGACCTGCGCCTCAGCTATCCCTACGGCATATTTGCCGTTCCGCTGCGTGAGGTAGTGCGCATCCACTCATCGTCCGGGACTACGGGAAAGCCGACGGTCGTTGGCTATACAAAAAACGACATC
>JACRPV010000232.1 GCA_016223015.1 Geobacter sp.
CCGGGTGGTGATCGGCACCGACAACGTCAGGACCGCCGAGATCATGAAGGAGCTCTACGAGCCGTTCATGCGGAAGAACAACCGGATGATCATCATGGACATCCGGAGCGCCGAGATGACCAAGTACGCCGCCAATGCCATGCTGGCCACCCGGATCTCCTTTATGAACCAGATCGCCCTGCTCTGCGAGCGGATGGGGGCGGACGTGGCCGCAGTGCGCGAAGGGATCGGCTCCGATTCGCGGATCGGCTACGACTTCCTCTTCCCCGGCCCCGGCTATGGCGGTTCCTGCTTCCCCAAGGATGTGAAGGCGCTGATCCGCACGGCCCAGGAGTGCGACTACGACTTCCTCCTGCTCAAATCGGTCGAGGAGGTGAACGAACTGCAGAAGCAGGTTCTCTCCACCAAGGTGCTCGACCTGCTCGGTAATGCCGGTGCCGAGAAGCCGCTGGCCGGCCGGACCGTGGCCTGCTGGGGGCTCTCCTTCAAGCCGCGCACCGACGACATGCGCGAGGCCCCGTCCATCACCATCATCGAGAACCTGCTGGCAGCCGGCGCCACGGTGCGTGCCCACGATCCCGAGGCGCTGAAAGAGGCGGCCAGGGCCTTCGGCGACCGGATCGTCTACAGCCACAACCAGTACGATATCCTGGCCGGTGCCGATGCCCTGGTGATCATCACCGACTGGAACGAATACCGCAACCCCGATTTCGACCGGATCAAGACCGATCTGAAGGAACCGCTGATCGTGGATGGCCGCAATCTCTACAAGCCGGACCGGATGAAGTCGGCGGGATTCCGCTATGTGCCGCTCGGCCGCAACGGCGCCGGGATCGCGGCAGGGGGGAAATAGGCCATGCGGGTACTGGTAACCGGCGGGGCGGGGTTTATCGGCTCCCATCTCTGCGAACGGCTTCTTGGCGACGGTCACGAGGTCGTCTGTCTCGACAACTTCTTTACCGGTACCAAGCAGAACATCATGCGCCTTCTGGACGACCACCGGTTCGAGCTGGTCCGCCACGACATTATCGAGCCGATCCTGCTGGAGGTGGACCGGGTCTTCAACCTGGCCTGCCCGGCGTCCCCCATCCACTATCAGTACAATCCGGTCAAGACCATCAAGACCAGCGTCATGGGGACCATCAATATGCTGGGGCTCGCCAAGCGGGTCAGGGCGCGCATCCTCCAGGCATCGACCTCGGAGGTTTACGGCGATCCCCAGGTCCACCCTCAGCCCGAGGAATACTGGGGGAACGTGAACCCCATCGGCATCAGGAGCTGTTACGACGAGGGGAAACGGGTGGCCGAGACGCTGATGATGGACTACCACCGGCAGAATGGCGTGGATATCCGCATCGTCCGGATCTTCAATACCTATGGCCCGCGGATGGCGGTCAACGACGGCCGGGTCGTCTCCAATTTCATCGTCCAGGCGCTCAAGGGGGAGGATATCACGGTCTACGGCGAGGGGCAGCAGACCCGCTCCTTCTGCTACGTCTCCGACCTGGTGGACGGCCTGGTCCGGATGATGGCGTGCGACGGGTTCACCGGGCCGGTCAACCTGGGGAACCCGGCCGAGACCACCATCCTGGAGTTTGCCAAGCGGATCATCGCCCTGACCGGGTCCCGCTCCCGCATCGTCTTCAAGCCGCTGCCTGCCGATGATCCGAAGCAGCGCCAGCCCGACATCCGGCTGGCCGGGGAGAAGCTGGGCTGGACGCCGCGAGTTCCTGTGGAACAGGGCTTAAGGGAAACCATCGACTATTTTTCCGCGCTGCTGGGCACCTCGCAGCCGTAACGGGTGGGATAGATGAACAAGCGGCTCTATCTCATCCCCGCAGCGATCATCCTACTCATCCTCTTTTCCACGATCTTCGGGGAGCGCGGACTGCTCAGAATCTCTGCGCTCAATCGCGAAAAACAGGAGTTGCAGCAGCGAAGCGATGCGCTAACGCAGGAAAACGAGCGGCTCAAGCGCGAGATCGAGGCGCTGAAGACCGATCGTCGCTACCTGGAGAGCATTGCCCGCAAGGATTTCGGCCTGGTGCGGCCGACCGAGACCATCTACCAGTTCCATGCCGTCTCGTCGGCACGGAGACCATAAAGCGCATAGAGGTCCGGCAGTTGCCGCGTCGCAACCCTCTGCCCGGGCCCCGGCGCGTTTCATACGGAGTCACCATGACCATTGACGGAAAAAAACAGTCCTGCGCGGTCTGCGCCTGGCGTGAAAACTGCGCCAAGCGGTTCTGCGTCCAGGACGGCGGCGCCCGCTGTCCCGACTATTCGCGGGACGTATCGATCAAGGAGCCGCAGGAGCCGGCGCAGGATCAGGCAGGAACAAACGGGGAGGTACGGGGTTCATGAAGGGAAGAGTCCATGAGGTGATTGTCGCGGCCCTGGCCGAATGCCATGCCGAAGGGTTGCTGACCTCGGGAGCGTATCCCTCCTTTGCGGTGGAACGGCCCGCCCATGCCGAGCATGGCGATTTCGCCACCAACCTGGCGATGCAGCTGGCAAAGCCGGAGCGGAAGGCGCCCCGCGCCATTGCCGACGTCCTGGTGGGAAAGCTGGCTGCACGCACGGATATCATCGCCAGGGTGGAGGTTGCCGGCCCCGGCTTCATCAACTTCTTCATCACCCCGGCTGCCTGGCAGCAGACCCTGCTGGAGATCGAGCAGGCCGGCGACGGCTACGGCAAAAGCAGCATCGGCAACGGGGCAAAGGTGCAGGTGGAGTTCGTCAGCGCCAACCCCACCGGGCCGCTCCATATCGGCCACGGCCGCGGCGCTGCCACCGGCGACACCATCTGCCGGCTCCTTGCCGCCACCGGCTGGGACGTGACCCGCGAATTCTACTACAACGATGCCGGCCAGCAGATCGCCAACCTGGCGCTGTCGGTGCAGGCGCGCTGCCTCGGGATCGAGGCGGACGACCCGCGCTGGCCCGCCGACGGCTACCAGGGCGACTATATCAGGGACGTGGCCCGCAGCTACCTGGCTGGTGAGACCGTGGAGGCGGGCGACCAGCACGTCATTGCCACCGGCGACCCCCACGACCTGGATGCCATCCGCCGCTTCGCCGTCGCCTATCTGCGCCGCGAGCAGGACCTGGATCTCACCGCCTTCGACGTCGGTTTCGACGTCTATTACCTGGAGTCGAGCCTCTATGCCGACGGCCGGGTGGACGACACGGTGCGGCGGATCAAGGAGAGCGGCTACACCTACGAGCAGGACGGCGCCCTCTGGCTCCGCACCACCGAGTTCGGCGACGACAAGGACCGGGTGATGCAGAAGAGCGACGGCGGCTACACCTATTTTGTCCCCGATGTCGCCTATCACCTGGCAAAGTGGGAGCGCGGCTTTTCACGGGTCATCAACGAGCAGGGTGCCGACCACCACAGCACCATCACCAGGGTCCGGGCCGGCCTGCAGGCGCTTGGCGTCGGCATCCCCCAGGGGTGGCCGGAATATGTGCTGCACCAGATGGTCACGGTCATGCGGGGGGGCGAGGAGGTCAAGATCTCCAAGCGCGCCGGCACCTATGTCACCCTGCGCGACCTGATCGACGAGGTGGGGCGCGACGCCACCCGCTTCTTCTTTGTCATGCGCAAGCCGGACGCCCAGCTGGTCTTCGATATCGACCTGGCCAAGGAGCAGAGCAACGACAACCCGGTCTATTATGTCCAGTACGCCCATGCGCGGATCTGCAGCATCTTCGACATGGCTGCCCAGAAGGGGATCGTGCCCGATTTCGCCGCCTGCCCGCTACACCGGCTCGACGGCGAGGAAGAGGCGACGGTCATCCGCACCCTGGCCTCCTTCCCCGAGGTGGTGGAAGGGAGCGCCCAGGCCTTCGAGCCGCACCGGATCGTCTATTACCTCCTGGAGCTGGCCGGGCAGTTCCACAGCTACTACAACCGCAACCGCGTCGTCACGGAGGACCTGGATCAGACCACGGCCCGGCTCTTCCTGTTGAAGTGCATCGCCACCACGTTGAAGAACGCTCTCGGGCTCTTGGGGGTTTCCGCCCCCGAGCGGATGTAGGAAGCAAGCCGTCATGGTACTCGATTACCGCGAACGAAAGCCTGTCACAAAGAACAAGCCGAAGCGCCAGCCGGTCGGGATATTCGGCCTGGTGATCCTGGTTGCCGTGCTGGTCTCCTATGCCCTTGGCGTTGCCTCGGGCTGGTTTGCCCACCGCTACCGCGCCAGCCAGCAGGCAGCCGCGCAGGCCGCAGCAGCCGCGATCGGGGCGCCGGATAAACCGGCCGCTGCCACGGACCCCCGCTTGGGAACGGCTCCGCCGACCAAGGGTGGCGAGGTGCCGCTCACCTTCTACGAAACCCTTCCCAAGGGGCAGGGTGGGGTGGTCATCGGCAGCGGCATCAACCCCAGGCATCCGGAGCAGCCACCGGCACCTGCAGTCAAGCCTGCGCCGCCGACGGTTCCTCCTGCCAGTACTTCCGCACCCCAGGCTGCACAGAAGCCCGCTGCACCGCCTGCTCCCCCGACCCCGCAGCCAGCAGACAAGGCAGCACCCCAGTCCAAGCCCTCCGCTCCGGTGGCCAAGGTTCCTGCACCAGCTACCAAGGCTCCTGTACCGGCTGCCAAGGCCCCTGCAACGCCGGTCAAGCAGGATACTGCCGCGACCAAGCCTGCTTCAACCGGCGATACGAAACGTTATGCCGTCCAGGTTGCCTCCTATCGCGAGCGCAAGGAGGCTGAGACTATCCGGGGGCGACTGGCTGCCATGGGCCAGGAAGCCTACATCGTCGAGGTCCGGGTGCCGGAAAAGGGCGTCTGGTACCGTGTCAATGCGGGTAAACACCTCCGAAAGCAGGAAGCTCAAGAGCTCGCAACCAAGCTGGGAAGCGGTGCCGTGCCCATTCCCGAATAGAAGGAGTGTATACGGGATAATTTTCATTGACTCCCGGTGAAGTACCGTGCTATAAGTTGGTCTGCATCGCGGGGTGGAGCAGTCTGGTAGCTCGTCGGGCTCATAACCCGAAGGTCAGAGGTTCAAATCCTCTCCCCGCAACCAAAATAATTCAGGGATCTGCGCAACTCGCAGGTCCCTTTTTTATGCCCCGACCGACTGGTCGGGGCTTTTTTATAGCTCATAAATTATATTTGTAATTTATTGTCTATGGACTATATTATACTTGTTATGGTTTGTGAGCTATATTTCCCACGTTTCAGGAGCATGACATGATGCAAAAGATCCTTTCTCCCGATAGTCTTGGAGCGGCATTACGTAAAGAGCGCAAAAAGAAAGGGTTGAGCCAAACCGATGTTGGCAAGTCGGTGGGCATCGATCAGCCGACGATGTCGAGGGTTGAAAAGGGGAATCCAGGGACGGAATTGGGGACTCTTTTCCGGTTGTTGGCTGCGCTCGATCTTGAACTGGTAATCCAAACACGACAACGTTCGATTGCCGATACCAAGGGAGACATTTGGTAATGCCGCGAACTCGTCAAACAGCTGACCTTTACGTATTCATGAATGGCCGGAAGGTTGGGCGGCTGTCGCGAACTAACAGCGGTAAACTTCAGTTTTCATATTTCGAAGACTGGTTGAGTTGGGACCTTGGTCGTCCATTGTCGCTTTCCCTGCCTTTGACTCAGGAAATGTACGCTGGGGAGATTGTCGAGAATTATTTCGACAACCTGCTGCCTGACAGCCAACCGATTAGAAACCGCATTCAGACAAGATTCGCAGCCCGGTCAAACCGTTGTTTCGACCTGCTATGGCATGTGGGCAGGGATTGTGTCGGTGCCCTGCAACTTTCCCAGGAAGACGCGGACACACTCGACGTACAAAGGGTTGAGTCGGTTCCTCTGAGCGAGTCTGAGATTGCCGATACGCTCCGAAACTATCAAATCATGCCGTTAGGGATGGGGAGAGAGAGCGACTTCCGTATCTCAATTGCCGGGGCGCAGGAGAAGACCGCTCTGCTATTTCGTGATGGCAGGTGGTGCCGTCCGATGAGCGTGACTCCAACCAGTCACATCTTCAAGCTTCCCATCGGCAGAATTGCACACAGCGGCATGGACCTGTCCGATAGTGTAGAAAACGAATGGTTATGCCTTATGGTGCTGAAGGCTTATGGGTTACCTGTTGCAAATGCTGAGATAATGAATTTTGAGGGTGTTAAGGTTCTTGTGGTTGAGCGGTTCGACCGCCGCTGGGCAGAAGACGGGTCGTGGCTGATCCGGCTTCCCCAGGAAGACATGTGCCAGGCGATGGGGGTTCCGCCAGCATTGAAGTACGAGAGTGATGGCGGGCCGGGTAGTGAAAGAATCATGAATCTTCTCCTCGGTTCGGCTGAGGGGTTGCGCGACAGAAGAACATTCATGACCCTGCAGGTGTTGTTCTGGTTGTTGGCTGCGATAGATGGTCATGCGAAGAACTTCAGCATTTTCCTGTTGCCGGGAGGAAGCTTTCGGCTTACCCCGGCGTACGATGTCATGTCTGCGTATCCGCTTGTCGCAAAGCGCCAGCTTGAGGGACAAAACCTGAAAATGGCTATGACCGTCAAAGGGAATGCCAGCCATTACCAATGGATGAGAATTACGTACCGGCATTGGCTCTCGACGGCTGGACGTTGCAGATTCTCTGCGGAAGAAATGGCCGCTGTTATTGCTGAGCTTCTAGACCGTATGGATGAAGTCATCGGAGCAGTTGCAAGACAGCTGCCGCAATCCTTCCCCGGTGAGGTAAGTGAGGCAATTTTTGAAGGAATGCGTAATGCTCGGGATCGTTTGATACGCTCGCGCACTACATAACCCAATAAACACCAATAGAGCTGTAAGTAAATCAAGGCCTCACGGTTCATGCCGTGGGGCCTTTTTTGTTGTTTCCAATATGGTGATCTGCTATAAATTCAAAATCGTCTATTTTTGTGAAGCGATTATTGAAGCGAAATCATGACTCCATATATTTGGCAGCACAATAACTGGCCGCAGTTGACCTGGGACACGGAACGGCTCCTGGCACCGCTGGGGGAGTGTCGTCTGGCGCAGGGCAAGCTCCTCAGCCGGATCGCCGGGCTCGGCTTCAACCTGGACAGCCAGGCTCAGGCGGAAATCCTTGTGGAGGAGACGATAAAGACCTCCGCCATCGAGGGGGAGCAGCTGGATGTCCGCTCTGTCCGCTCGTCGGTGGCGCGGAGATTGGGGCTTCCTACAGCAGGAATGCCGGTTGACCGCCGCATTGATGACCTTGTTTCCGTACTGCTTGATGCCACCCAGAATTTCGACAAGCCGCTGACACCGGAACGTCTGTGGGGGTGGCAGGCCGCTCTGTTTCCGTCCGGCTATTCCGGCATGCACAGGATAAAGGTAGGTGGCTGGCGGGAAGGCACGGAGCCGATGCGGGTCGTTTCCGGGCCGGTCGGCAGGGAGAAAATCCATTTCGAGGCTCCGCCGTCAGGACGGGTGGACAAGGAGATGGAGCGCTTTCTCTCATGGTGGGGAGAGAGCAAGGGGATGGTCGAAGGGGTAGTCCGGGCTGCTGTTGCCCATTTCTGGTTTGTCACCATTCACCCCTTCGAGGACGGCAACGGGCGGATTGCCCGTGCCCTCACCGATCTGGCGCTTGCCCAGGATGACATGCAGCGGGTGCGGTACTATAGCCTCTCCACCCAGATCATGGCGGAGCGGGAAAGTTATTACGACATCCTGGAGAGGTCGCAGAAGGGAAACTGCGACATCACCGAGTGGCTGGCATGGTTCCTTGGCAGCTTTGCCAGGGCTATCGGGCGATCCGGGGAGATTCTTGACGGCGTCTTTTCCAAATCGGAATTCTGGCGACGTCATGCCCAGGAGAGGCTGACGGAGCGGCAGAAGAAGGTCATCAACCGTCTGCTTGACGAAGGCTCCGAGGGATTCGTGGGGGGGATGACAACCCAGAAGTATGCCTCCATGACCCATTGCAGCCGGGCGACCGCTTTCCGCGAACTGGACCAGTTGACGGAGCTGGGGATACTGCGGCGGGAAGGGCAGGGGCGGGCGGTGCGGTATGAGTTTGGAGCGGTTGAGGGAGATGCGTAAGCTGGTCTTCATCTATTCAATAAATCTTGGTGTGGAACGTTAAGATTTTTTGTTGACAGGGATTAAATATACTGTCCGTACGCAGTAACAGTTGGATATCTAACGGGTTTAAGTCCCGTTCGGGGAGTTATCCGTTCGTCCCGGTAGCTCAAGGGAGCGGCGTCTTGGCAACAAGGGGTCGTAAGTTCCCAATTGGCAATGCAGCAGG
>JACRPV010000233.1 GCA_016223015.1 Geobacter sp.
CAATAGCCTCATCCAGGCAGCCAAGGCACGTGCTCGGGGCTATCGCAATCCCCGCAACCTGATCACCATGGCCTATATCATCGCTGGCAAGCTCAACTACAAGTCGCTATATCCTCAACCCACTTGAAACGTCGAAGAGCCGAGTTTTCCCGAAGGACGTCACTACGGTGTCATCGCCCAAGAGATCGAGAAGGTGCTGCCTGAGGTGGTCAGCACCGCTCCTGACGGCACCAAGGCGGTAGCCTACACCGAGATCATTCCGGTGTTGATCGAGGCGATCAAGGAGCAGCAGAAAACCATTGAGAAGCAGCAGGCTGAAAACAATGAGCAGCAGAAACGGATAGAGAAATTGGAAAATATGTTGGATGTGTCTTATATCCGTTAAATACCTGTTGAAACGAATCTGGAGGAGAAGCTCGATGAAGATTAATCTCTCGTTCATATTGGCTGGTTTGTTGATGTTTGCTGTGACTGCCTTTGCCGGTAATGGGGATTTGGTTGTGGATGGGAATGTTGGTATCGGAACTTCAACCCCAAGCAACAAGCTCACCATTGATGTCGGGAACTCACGTAATGGGATTTCACTATTCAGTGATGGCGATGAGAGTGTCTATTCAGACATATTGATGGCAGTAAAAACACCTGCCTTGGTTCCGGCTGGGCAACCTACATATTATATTACGTCATTCAGAAAAGACGGGTATTTTTCCGGAGGTGCCGCAACTGGGCCTTCTCTTGAGTTTTATGTTGTCCGGCAAGGTGGCGGGTATTATGCTCCATTGTCTTTTAAGGGGAACGGAGATGTAATCCTTGCGTCTAACAGTAATGCTGCAAGCGGTAATGTTGGTATTGGGACGACATCTCCAAACGGTACTTTGACTGTTCGCACTACTCCGAATAGTGGGAGGACTTTAGTGCTTGGAACTACTACTCCCTCGACAGTGGGAGAAAAAGACTCTGAGATTATTTTTGCAAAATTTGCTGGATTCTATGAGTCATGGAAACTCTACTCACAAAGCATAAACGCGGGGAATGGGTCAGCTGATCTTTATTTAGACGCATACGATACCGTTACGACTTTCAAAAATGTAGCGACGTTCAAAAACAATGGCAACGTCGGCATTGGAACAGTTGCACCGGCTTACACCTTAGATGTTAACGGGACAATTCGGGGAAGCAACGTTAGCCCTTCGGATGTCCGCCTGAAGGAGAACATCGTGCCTGTCGCGGCCGCAGTGGAGAAAGTTTCCAACCTCCGGGGCGTTTCTTTCGACTGGAAGCAAGGTGAGACTGGCAAGAACTTTCCTGCTGGCCGTCACTACGGCGTCATTGCCCAGGAGATCGAGAAAGTGCTGCCGGAGGTGGTCAGCACCGCACCCGACGGCACCAAGGCAGTTGCCTATACGGAAATCATTCCGGTGCTGATCGAGGCGATCAAGGAGCAACAGAAGCGGATTGAGAAATTAGAAAATATCTTGAATATGTCCGTTAATGTATCTAGTGGAGAATCTCGATGAAGATTAACCTCTCGTTGATGTTGGCTGGTTTGTTGATGTGCGCTGTGACTGCTTTTGCCGGCAATGGGGATCTGATTGTGGATGGTAAGGTGGGGGTGGGAACGACTACCCCGCAGTCAAAGCTTAATGTCTATGCAACAAATAATCCTACGCTAACACTTACGGACGGTACTCTCGGGGTCACTTACGGTGGAGCGGTTCGTGGCTATGGGGTCGTTGGATCGGGTGGTGTTGCAGAACTGGGTGTACTTGATAATGGCATTTACACACGAGGTATGCTTGTATCAGCGCAAGCGACTTCTCTGCAGTTTTTTAGCGGAGGGACGACAGCAACAAATGCTGAGCGTATGCGTATCACCTCCGCTGGAAATATGCTTATTGGATATCCTATAGATGCTCAAGGTTCTAAGTTGCAAGTCTATGCTTCGAACCCAAATCGTGGGATTCTTGCGGTGCTAGAAAATATGGATACGACGAGTTCAACTGGTACATATTTACAGTTCGTACAAAATGGTATTGCAGATTGGTCGATTGGTCAGCCGGCAGGAGTCGGAGACTTTGTATTTAGTTTTGGAAGAAATCCCGTCAGTGACGGCATTGAGAAACTTCGGATCACCTCTGATGGAAACGTCGGCATTGGGACGGCAACCCCGGCGTACACTCTGGATGTCAACGGGACAATTCGAGGGAGCAATGTCAGTCCTTCGGATGTCCGTCTGAAGGAGAATATATTGCCTGTAGAGTTGGCTTTGGAGAAAATTTCAAACCTCCGTGGCGTTTCCTTTGACTGGAAACAGGGCGAATTCGGCAAGAATTTCCCCCAAGGCCGCCACTATGGTGTCATCGCCCAGGAGATTGAGAAGGTGCTGCCGGAGGTGGTCAGCACCGCTTCCGACGGCACCAAAGCAGTTGCCTACACCGAGATCATCCCGGTGTTGATCGAGGCGATCAAGGAACAGCAGCGGGAGATCGAGCCACTGAAGAAAAAGGTGGCTGATTTAGAGTAAAATTTGACCCCCTTTTCGACCTGCTCCACCGGGACGGTGACCACGGTTATGCATGTTGCGATAGTCGCTTCAAGCGATCCGTTTGCATGGCACCCCCGCCAAAAAGTTCTTGAATATCCCTCTGCTCTGTGCTACTTATTACCACTTTCGACGGCGGCATGGGGCCGCCACACTCCTTGCTCCGGGTGGGACCGGGGCTGACCAAACCGTGAGGAGGCAGTATGATTAGGATGTACGAGACGATTTTCATCGTCCAGCCTGAACTGGTAGATGATGAGCTCAAGGGGCTCACTACCAAGGTTCAGGACGTTGTAGCCACCATGAAGGGTGACCTGAGGAAGCTGGACGACTGGGGGCTCAGGAAGCTGGCCTACCCTATCGAAAAGTTCAACCGCGGGCGCTACTTCTATCTCCGCTCCGACGGCGATGCCGCAATGATCGCCGAACTGGAGCGCCGTCTCCGTCTTGACGACAAGGTGATCCGTTACCAGACCGTCAAGCTGGAGAAGGAAACCGTGGCCCCGGCTGCAGCCCAGCCGGCAGCCCCCGAGGCAGCAGTTGCCGAAGAACCGGCAGCAGCCGAATAACCAACGAACGGGAGGATTGAGATAGATGAGCGAAGAGAGAGCACCACAACAGAGAAGTTCCGGCCCGCGCAAGAAGCGGCCTTTCCAGCGTCGCAAGGTATGCCGGTTCTGCGCAGACAAGCAGATCACCATCGATTACAAGGATCCCCGCACCCTCCGCTACTTCATCACCGAGCGGGGCAAGATCATCCCGCGCCGGATCTCCGGTAACTGCTCCAAGCATCAGCGCGAGATCACCGAGGCAGTGAAGCGGGCACGCAACCTCGCCCTGCTGCCGCTGGCCGGCACGCACGTCATGCCCTAATGGAATGTTGAAAAACTCAGATTGTTCAAAAACGGTCCAGATCGTCGCACCCGCAGAAAGCCCCGCGGAGGCGTAGCCGCGCTACGTCTCACAAGGCGGCTTTTCGAGGACGGCGGCGAGATGGCTGTTTTTCAACAACCTGCTAAGGTGGGATAGCAATGACTTTTCCCGGCTCGGGAGTCCTGTTGGATATCCTCAAGGGAAGCGTCGCAACGATTGCCCTTTTTCTGGCCTATGCAACCGTGCCGTTGTTCGGAGTGATCGGCGGCATGTTTGCGCCCCTTCCCGGCATCCTCTTCACCCTGCGGGGTGGGAGGGTCGTCGGCGGCGCCATCGTCCTGGTGACCTCGGTTACCCTGGCGGTTGTGGGTGATCTGTCGGTCACGGCCCTCTACCTGGTGCAGTGCGCAACGGTTTCCCTGCTCCTGCCGATTTTCCTGACCGGCCGGACTACCTCCAAGGCCATTGTCTACACGGCCTCCGGCAGCCTGGCGACCATGCTCGCCCTGGGTATCGGCTTTGCCGTCATCCAAGGCGTCAACCTGGATGCCCAGGTCGTGAAGTGGCTCAATGCCAGCATCAGCCAGACTGCCGCGATCTATGCCAAGAGCGGACTCAAGGGTGAAGACCTGGAGGCAATCCAGCAGGCCATGCAGCAGGGTGGCGTGTTCCTGGGCCTTGCCTATCCGGCG
>JACRPV010000012.1 GCA_016223015.1 Geobacter sp.
GTCGTCGCCGGCAAGCCGCAGCCGCTCACCCAACTGGAGCTTCATCGCCTTGTCCACGACGATCTCGTAATGCTTCTGCCTGATCGGCATGCCTGCGACGATCGACGGCGGCCCACCCAGGCCGCTCAACTCGTACCCGATCAGGAAGAACCGGTAGGGCTTGCCGGTCCGCTCGATCTGGATGTTCTGGAACGAGAGGGCCGAAGCAACAGCCACGCCGGGGACCCCCCGGATGCGGTACTTGGCATCCTCGGGGATACGCGAGGTGGCGGCGAACGGACCGCTGGTGTCCTGCTGCACCACCCAGAGATCGGCGCCGGTGGCGGTTAGGATCGCCGTGGCATCGGTAAAGAGCCCCCGGTAGATCCCTCCCATGCTCATGACCACCCCGAGCAGGAGCCCCAGGCCGAGGCAGGTCTGGACGAAGCGCCCCCGGTGATGACGTATGTCGCGCAGCGCCAGGTTCATGATCTTACCCGGACCCTTTTGCCGTCCTTGAATTTGGCCATCGCCTCTGGCGTCGCCATGGCAACGAGATCGGTCGCAGCCACGCCTTTGCGGATCTCGCTGAAGCCGTTTCGCTCCTCGATGCCGATCTCGACCGGGCGGAACGCCAGCCGGCCGTCGACGACGACCCAGACCCCGCGCTGGGCCCCCCTGCTGACCACGGCCGCCGAGGGGAGGGCCAGCACGCCCCGTTTGGCAGCGGCGGTGATATAGACGTCGGCCTGTTCGCCGATGCGGAAATTATTGCGCGGTTTGTCAAAGGCGACGTCGACCTCCAGCTCTTCGGTGACCCGGTCGCTCTGCCGCGCCAGGCGTGCGACATGGCCGGGGATGGCAACCTGCTGGGCCGAGCGGAGGGATATCCTGGAAGGCTTGCCCACGCCGATCCCAGCCAGCAGCGATTCGTCCACGTTCGCCTTCACCCAGACCGTTGCCGGGTCGGCCATGGTGAAGATCGACTGGCCGCTTGCCGCGACCGCCCCGAGCTCCAGGTCGCGGGAGACGATGATGCCGTCCTGCGGCGCGTATATCTCGGTATCGGCCAGGCGGGAACGGGCCACTTCCTTGCCGGCGCTGCCGGTCGCCGTCTCCTGGCGCGCCGCTTCGACAGCGGCAACGGCCCGCGCCACCTCTTCGCGCGCCACCAGGCAGGCAGTCTCGTACTGCTCCGCCTCCTGGCGGGAGACCAGGTTCTTCTCCGCCAGCGAGCGGTAGCGCTGCGCGTTCCGTTCGGCCAGCGCCAGGGTGGCCCTGGCCTTCTCCAGGTTGGCCCTCTCCAGGTTCCCGGTGGCCCTGGCCCGCTGCATCATCGCCTCGCTCTGCCGGACCTGCTCGGAGAATTCGCGGCTATCCAGCCGGGCCAGCAGTTGCCCCCGGCGCACGGTATCTCCCTGATCGGCAAACAGGGCAACGATCCGGCCGTTGATCTTGGGCGCCACGGCAACCATCACCTTGGCCTCCACGGTGCCGTTGCCGTACACCTCGGCAACCAGGTCCCGCGCGGCCGGCCGGACCCCCTTCACCTGAGGCGGGGCGAGCAGGGTCAGTTTCAGGACAACGATCGCACCGGCGATGCCTGCGGTCCAGAGCAGCGGTTTTTTCCATTTCCCCACAAAAGCACGTTTCATGACTTGAGTCTCCCTATGCTATTCCGACCCAACGGCGCGCGCCAGGCGCGCCCGGGCAATGCCGATATCGTAGACTGCCTCGATGTTGGCCGTGTCGGCCGACAGGGCCTGGGCCTGGGCATCGGTAACCTCGATGACCGAGCCTACCCCTTCCCCGTAGCGCCCCAGGGCGAGGGCAAGGGTTTCGCGGGCCGCATCCCGCTCCTTTGCCGTTGCCTCCAGCCTGGACTCGGCATCCCTGATGGCGAACCAGGCGGTTTCGACCTCCTTGACGATGGAGAGCCTGGCATCCTCTGCCCTGGCTTCCAGGGAGCTGATCTGGGCGGAAGCCTCCTGTTCGCGGCTCGTAACGGCATAGCCGGAAAAGATCGGCACGGAGAGCGAGACCCCGACATTCCAGACATTCCCCTCCGGCGGGAAGTTCCGGTCGGCATAGCCGACCTCCGCGTTCCCTGCCAGTACCGGCAGATGGCCGCTTTTGGCTGCCCTGTGGGTGCCGCGGGCAGCGGTTATCTGGGCCTGGATCAGACGCAGTTCGGCCCTGCGCTGCATGGCCAGGCGCTGCATGCCGGTCAGATCCCCCCCCATGCCGGTGTCGGTTGCGGGTTCGGCCAGGGGACGGTTGGGGGGTGCCTTCAGCCCCAGCGCCGTTGCGAACTCCATCCTGGCAACCTCGCGGTTGGTTTCGGCGCGCGACAGCGCAGAGCGGGCGTTGTAGTAACTCGCCTCTGCCTTTGCCACATCCACCTTGGCCCGGATACCGGCGGCATGGAACTCTTTCGCCTGCCTCAGCATCTCTTCCCGCGACTTGAGGGTCGCTTCTACCGCCGACACCTGTTTCTCGGCCGCCAGCAGCAGGTAGAAGGCGCTCCGTGCCCTGAGGGCGATGTCCTGGCGGGTCAGGGCCACTGACTGGCGTGCGGCATCAACGCCGCCGCGCTGGCTCTCCACCGCTCCGGCGGTCCTGCCGAAATCGTAGATCGTCTGCCTGAGCGTGGCCACGGCAGTATAGGCCTCGGTGCTCCGGATGCCGTTCAGCGGCGAAAAATAGGTTCTCCCCTTGCTCCAGTCGGCATCCAGGCTGATCTGCGGATAGTAGGCAGACTGCGCCAGGCCGATCCGGGCCTCGGCGCCCGCCTGGTTTGCCAGGGCCTCCGTGGCCAGGGGGTGATTCCTGACAGCAATCGCCACCGCCTCGTCCAGGTTGAGAGCGGCCGGCGGCTCCGCACCCGACCGTGTTGCCGCGAGCAACAGCATGCACGACACCAGAACCGGAAATCTCATCGTAAACCTCCACTCAAAGGGATATCCTATTATGTAATTGCATACTCACATATTCTTTGCATGCGTGCCATGGAGCAGCTGGAGGAAATTCTGCAGCAGCCGCTCCCCTTCCTCCCGGATATCGAAGGCGGCATTGGCCATGTTCCAGCGGAGTGCCGTGAAACTCAGTATGCCGAGCAACGCCAACGCGGTATCCCGCGGTACCACATGGCCAGCGAACTCGCCTTCCGCCACCCCCGCTGCGATGATGCCGGCAAGTGTCTCCACATAGTTGCCCATGCGCAACGCCAGGATCTGTGCGAGTTCGCGGTCGCCGATATGAATCTCCTCGGAAAAGATGAAGCGCGGCATGCCCGGATTCTGAGCAATCAAGCCGAGATGAAAACTCAAGATCTTCTGCAGCTTTGCAAGAGGGCTGCCACTGCCGGCAGCAATGGTTGCGGCCCGCTCCATGATGTTGTTGCCGATGAAATCGGTCAGGGCAAAAAATATCTCCCGCTTGCCGGAATAGTGGCGGTAGATATTGGCCTCGCTCATCCCCGCCTTCTCGGCAATGGCGGCGATGGTCAGGCCGCTGACCCCCCGCTCGCCGATGACCGCCAGGGCCGCATGGACGATCTCCTCTTTTCTGACCCGTGTTTTCTTTTTTTCCTGCATAGGTTACCCCACATTATGCGAATGTACATTCACATTATAGGAAACCCCGTGCCGCTGTCAAGACAGATTGTTGAAAAGTAGCCATCTCGCCGCCGTCCTCGAAAAGCCTCCTTGTGCGGCGTGGCGCTGCCACGCCTCCGCGGGGCTTTCTGCGGGTTCGACGATCTGACTGCTTTTGAACAATCTGAGTCTTTTGCTACGCTGAAACTTCGTTTTCAACAACCTGCTAAGACTTATTTTTTACAAAGGGCTGGACCAGAAGATGGGGCAGGGTGAGCCGGCAGGGGTCGCGGTACTCTTTCAGGCCGATGGTCATGCCGAGCTGGCCCGCTTCGGGCTGGGGCCGGTAGGTGCCGCAGAGGCGGTCCCACCAGGGGAGATTGAAACCGAAGTTGCTGTTGGTCTCGCGCACGACGACCGAATGGTGGACCCGGTGCATGTCCGGCGTCACCATCAGTAACCTGAGCCAGCGGTCCAGGCCGAGCGGCAGGGAGATATTGCCGTGGCTGAACATCGCCGACGCGTTCAGGACCACCTCGAAGACGAGCACCGCCAGGGGGGACGCCCCGATCAGCACCACGGCGGCGAGCTTGATCCCCAGGGAGATGACGATCTCCACCGGATGAAAACGGTTGCCGCTGGTGACGTCCAGGTCCAGGTCGGTGTGGTGCATCCGGTGGAAGCGCCAGAGTATGGGGAGAAAATGGAACAGCACATGCTGCAGGTAGATGATGAAATCGAGGGCGATAACGGCGAGGGCGAGCTCCATAAGCGGCGGCAGCGAGGTCTGGTTGAGCGCCCCCCAGCCGCGCTGTTGCGCCAGAAGCGCCACCTCAACCGGCATGAGCGGGAAGGCCAGGCGTACGACCGCCGTGCCGATGGCGACCAGAGAAAGATTGGCAAACCAGCGCTCCCCTTTGGCAACGGTCAGCTGCCGCCGCGGCGCGAGCAGTTCCCAGGCGGCGACCGCTGCCAGGACGGCGCAAAAGATGGAAAGCCGGATCACCCCCTCATGCTGCATGGGACTCACCCCCTCGGAATCGGATCAAAACGGATCGATGCAACCCTTGACAGTCGGGCAGGCATTTCCTATAACCAGTGTATATCATTATACCGGTGCACCATGACACAGATGCGACAGCACATACTCGCCCGCCACTGCTGGGTGTTCGACCTGGACGGGACCCTCACCCTGCCGGTCCACGACTTTGCCGCCATCCGGGCCGAACTGGGCATCCCGGCCGGAGACGACATCCTGGCCCATCTGGCAGAGCAGGAACAGGAGCGGGCCGACTGGATGCAGCAGCAACTGGCGCGCATCGAGAACTCCCTTGCCGACAAGACCGAGGCCGCCTCGGGGGCAGCGCCGCTCATCCGGCTCCTTGCCGAACGGGACGCCCGGCTCGGCATCCTCACCCGCAACACCAGGGAGACCGCCATCTCCACCCTGGACAAGATCGGGCTGGCCGGCCATTTCCATCAGGCAGCCATCATCGGCCGCGAAGAGAGCCTGCCCAAGCCGGACCCGGAGGGGATCCAGAGGCTTGCCGCGCTCTGGGGAGCGGTGCCGGGAGAGATGGTCATGGTCGGCGACTATCTGTACGACCTCCAGTGCGGACGGGCGGCAGGGACGGCCACCATCCATGTGGACCCTGCCGGCCAGTTCCGCTGGCCCGAACTGGCCGACCTCTGTGTCAGATCGCTTGCCGATCTGGCCGAACGGCTCGCTGCCCGCTGACCAGAGCCGGCCGTCACCACCGGTCGCTACCGACCTCCCGGAAAAGGAGCTTCCCATGCGCCCCTTCATGCGCTACCGCGTCCTGCTGCCGATTGCCCTGATCATCGGCCTGGCACCGTTCCCCTTCGCCCCCGAGCCCCACCTGCTGGAAAAGTCCCGCATGCTCATGGACGGGGCACTGCAGAGGCCCATCGACGTCTTCGACCTCTGCTGGCATGCCTGGCCGCTCGCCCTCCTCGGCTTCCGCATGGGGCAGGACCTGGCCAGGTTCTTTCTCGCAAAACGGGCCGCCTGACAGCGAAGTCGCACCTCAACTGCGGGGCTCATCCCTTCCCGCTCGTACGCCGCCGGCAGCTCTTCGCCCGCGTCCGCTGTCGTCCCATTCCCATGGTGAAATCTCCGTGCATTGAACCATACCATCCCCGCGTCCATCTCTCAAGGGATGGCCGAAAACCGTCTGCAGTCGAGCCGGCCGGATGCCGCTGTGCCTGCCGGCAGGGGACGCTCCCGGCCATCTTTCCCCTTGCTTTTCCGCAGAGTTTTGCTATGATGCGGTCGCTTCCGGGGAGTCCGGCTGCCCGATCCGTGCGGATTCAAGAGCGGGAAAGAAGCTTTCAGGCATGAAGGATGACGATTACTGGATGGGGTTGGCGCTGCAGGCGGCGCGCAAAGCGGGCTTACGCAACGAGGTCCCCATCGGCGCAGTCATCGTCAGGGACGGCAAGGTCCTCGGCTCCGGCTACAACCTGCGCGAGTCGCGCCAGGACCCGGCAGCCCACGCCGAGCTGATCGCCATCCGCCGCGCCGCACAGCGGGCACGCAACTGGCGGCTCACCGGCGCCACGCTCTATGTAACCCTGGAACCCTGCATCATGTGCATGGGCGCATCCATCCTGGCCCGCATCGACCGGCTGGTCTACGGTTGCCCAGATCCCAAGGCAGGTGCGGCAGGCACGCTCTACGACCTCTCCTGCGACAGCAGGCTGAATCACAGCTTCGTCGTCGAGAGCGGGGTCCGGGGCGCCGAGTGTGCGGCACTCTTGAGCGACTTTTTCAGGGAGCTGCGCCAGCGCAAGAAGAAGGGGAGTTTGTAGCAGCAGAACAGTTTCGGAGAGATGGCCGAGTGGTCGAAGGCGCTTGACTCGAAATCAAGTGTGGGGGTGACTCCACCTAGGGTTCGAATCCCTATCTCTCCGCCATATCAAGAAGGGGTTACGGTCATACGGCCGTAACCCCTTCTTGTTTTCACAGCCGAATTTTCTCCGAACGCCGGCCCGGACGCTAGCGGGTCTCCTCCGTCGCGGGCGGGATCGCCCAGCGTTCCCTGGGCACCACCTTCGGCTCTGCCGGATCGCCCCGGTAATGGGGAGACATGATCTGGACGCCGTATTCGTTGAAGACATCCTGGATATGGGCGTGCAGGGTGTTCATGACCGCGGCGCGCGAGGTCGGCTCCGTCGGAATCGCCTGGCAGACCAGCCGGTACTCCGGATAGAAGTCGGACAGGGCGGTCTGGTAGACCTGGGGCGGCGGAGTCTTCTGAATGCCCGGCGTACGGGCCGCCGCCTCCATCAGCATGGCATGCACCTGACGCCAGGGGGTGTCGTAGCCGATGGTAACGGTGGTGTCGAGGATATAGCCGTTCCCCTGCACCGTCCGGGAATAGTTGCGCGAGACGTTGCTGAGGATCAGCGCGTTGGGTAGCGTCAGCTCCTCGCCCAGACCGGTGAGGATCCGGGTGGTAAAGAGCCCCAGCTCGACAACGGTGCCTTGATGGGAGGCGATTTCGACATATTCACCCTGCCTGATGGTGCGGGTATACATCAGGATAAGGCCGCTGGCAGCCTGCCCGACCAGGCTCGACGCCCCCAGCGAGACCATGAGCCCCACCAGCACCGACAGCCCCTTGAAGGCCTCGGTGCCGGAGCCGGGCAGATAGGGATAGGCCATGACAAAGGCGAACAGCCAGATTGCCACCGAAACCAGGCGGCGGGTCGGACGCGCGGTATCCCGGTCGAGCCAGGTCACCTCGAATTGCCCCTGCTCGATCCGGCTGAACAGGGCGCTGACCAGTAGCACGACAAAACGGGCCAGCAGGAAGATCAGCAGGGCGACGAACAGGTCGGGAAGCATCCTGATCGCTGCCATGCCCCCTTTCAGCACGAGATCGAGCAGGTACTGGTTCAGCCGCGTCCCCCATGGGCGGGTGTAGGGGAAACGCCCCAGGGTAAAGCCGACCCATTCGTAGGTCAGGACCAGCAACATCAGCCAGTAGGCGATGGTCACCCCGCGCTGGATCAGCGACAAGAGCCTGTCCTTGCGGATGATCGCCTCTCCGCCCACCGAAAGCCGCTCGGCATGGCGGTGTGCGAGCTGCAGCAGGCGTACTGTCAACCACCTCCGTGCACGGTTCAACCCCCAAATCGCCAGGATCAGGACAACGGTTGCCGCCAGTGCGTATCCGGACGCTTTCGCCAGCGCCGACAGATCCCGTGACTCACGGGTCTCCCGTACCACCTGTTCCAGGGCGGCAACGGTCTGTTGCACCGCTTGCTCCGGCGTCTCCCGAGTCAGCGGATCGCTGTCCTCAGGGGTCAGCATGAACGCCAGAACGCCATCGATCATGATCGAATATCCCTGCGGGATCTTCTGGCTCGAAACCCGGAGCGCGCCCCCCTGTGAACTGCCCAAAAGCCGCCGCAGCGCCTCTTCTGCCCGCTGTGCCCGCTCCTCCACCGGCACCCCCAGCAAAGGGGCGCGGAACACGGCGACCGGCCAGGAGCAGGAACATATGGTTTCCGTTTTTCGAGTGGGTAGATAACGGCAAATATCAGAAAGTATATCGTGCCTATTCCGGGTCGTCCAATTCGGGGCGGCATGGCCGCCGGCGACCCGTCTGCCGGTCCTGATTCCGCAGCCTGCCAAAGCGAGCCTGCAGCTCTTTGGCGCCGGGTCTCCGGCACGGGCCAGGGGAAGAAATCCCTCGACAGATAAATAAGATATGCGCTATATGCTCATAAACCCTTGCCAATACAACGTCTGGAGTCATGTCATGACGCTCAGCCCGGACCAGATCCATATCGACACCCCCTGACCCGCCCCAAAGGCGGGTTTTTCGCTTTTTGGGGGGTGTAAAGATTTTTTACACATGAGCATGGGCTTGTCGTTTAGAATGCAGTAACACCATAATCAGACACAAGTCTGCACTGATACAAGGCTTGAAAGGATATCATGACCATCAACTTTTCCCAGACCGCCGCCTTTATCTGGTCGGTGGCCGATCTGTTACGCGGCGATTTCAAGCAGAGCCAGTATGGCAGGATCATCCTCCCCTTTACGCTGCTCAGGCGGCTTGAATGCGTGCTGGAAAGCAGCAAGCCCGCGGTACTGGCCAAGCATGCCGAAGTCAGTACGATGAACCTGCCGGAAGAAGCCTACGAAAAGATGGTGCTGCGGGCGACGGACCAGAATTTTTTCAACGTCTCGCCCATGGATCTTTCCAGGCTGGGTGAGTCGGGGATCAAGGACAATCTTGAGAACTACATCCAGTGCTTCTCCAGAGATGCGCGGGAGATCTTCGAGTATTTCAAGTTCGCCGAGTTCATCGGTCAGCTAAACGACGCCAACCTCCTCTACAAGGTGGTGCAGAAGTTTGCCAACACCGATCTCAGCCCCCAGGCGATCTCCCCCTACGAGATGGGGCTGGTCTTCGAAGAGCTGATCCGGCGTTTTGCTGAGAGTTCCAACGAAACCGCCGGTGAGCACTTCACCCCGCGCGATATCGTCCGTCTCACCACCTCGCTGGTATTCATGGAAGACGATGAGGCGCTGACACAGGATGGCATCATCCGCACCATCTACGACCCGACGGCGGGAACCGGCGGGTTTCTCTCCAGCGGCATGGAGTACGTGCATGAGCTCAACCCCAAGGCGGTGATGCGTGCCTTCGGCCAGGAGCTGAACCCCGAATCCTATGCCATCTGCAAAGCGGATATGCTGATAAAGGGGCAGGATGTGAGCCGCATCAAGCTCGGCAACACCCTCAGCAACGATCAGCTCTACGCCGACAAGTTCGACTACATGCTCTCCAATCCCCCCTTTGGCGTCGACTGGAAGAAGGTCGAGGCCGAAATCAATGACGAGCATACCCTGAAAGGTTTTGCCGGGCGTTTCGGCCCCGGTCTGCCCCGCGTCTCGGACGGCTCGCTCCTCTTTCTCATGCACCTGATCAGCAAGCTGCGCGACACCAAAGACGGCGGCGGCCGTATCGGCATCATACTCAACGGCTCACCGCTCTTTACCGGCGGGGCAGGCAGCGGCGAGAGCGAGATCCGCCGCTACATCCTGGAGGCCGATCTGCTTGAGGCGATTGTCGCCCTGCCCACCGACATGTTCTACAACACCGGCATCGCCACCTATGTCTGGGTGCTCTCCAACAAGAAAGACCGGGAGCGCAAGGGGAAGGTGCAGCTCATCAACGGCGTCAACCTCTGCGCCAAGATGCGCAAGTCCTTAGGTTCCAAGCGCAATGTCATGGGGGAGGACGATATCGCCACCATCACCCGCGCCTTTGGCCGTTTCGAGCAGGTTGACACCCTGACGCTCGACAAGCCGGATGAGGTGAAGAGCAACCGGGGGCGGCAATCCGACACCCCGAAGGCACCGGAACCGAAGACCTTTTCCAGCAAGATTTTCGCCACCACTGACTTCGGCTATCGCCGCATCACCGTCGAACGCCCGTTGCGGCTCTCGGTGCAGCTCACGAATGATCGGCTGGAAGAGCTTCGCTTTGCCCCCAAGCCGTTCAATGGGGTGATGAAATGGGCCTATGAGCAGTTCGGGGGTAGTTGGACGGATGCCGGTTACGGTGATCTGTCGGCTGTGGCGGTCGAAGTTCGTGCCTACGTCAAGGCGAATTTCGGCGACTTGAAAGAGAAGCAGATCAAAGAGCTGCTGGATGTCAAGCTTTGGCGCGACCAAAGGGGTCTGTTGGAGAGTGGGTGGAAGCTGCAAACTGCCCTGATCAGGCAGATGGGTGCGGCCGCTATTGTCGATGGCCCGTGTGATGATTTCAACCTGTTTGAAGAGGAGCTGAAAAAGGCGCTCAAGTCGACGGGTGTCACCTTGGATCTGCGGGAGAGGAAGCAACTTCTCGATGCGGTGAGCTGGAAGAATCCCGAGGCGAAAGCCGTGATCAAGAAGGTGCACAAGGGAAGGGCCAACCCGCTCTACGGGCTGTTTGCGGTGGCTGGCAAGGTGGTTGAGTTCCAGGCTTACAGCGAACTGCGCGACAACGAGAACATTCCGCTCGATCCGTCGCGTAGCGTCACCGAAACCGTCGAGGCCTATTTCAGGAAGGAAGTCGCGCCCCATGTGCCGGATACCTGGATCGATGCGGGGAAGCGGGATGAAAAGGACGGGGAGTTGGGGATTGTCGGGTATGAGATCCCGTTCAACCGGCACTTTTATGTTTATACACCGCCGAGGGATTTGGTGGAGATTGATCGGGATTTGGATGTGGTGAGTGCGGAGATTATGGCGCTGTTGCGTGAGGTGCATTCGTGATGGCCGGAATTTATCAACCTTACAGTGAGTATATAGAAACGGGTAACAGTTGGTTTGGTAAAATTCCTCGACATTGGCTTATGAAACGCATCAAAGAAACAGCACAAGTAATAAATGGTTACCCCTTCGACTCAAATAAATTTGACCCAGAAAGTGGAATACCTCTTGTGAGGATTCGCGACATCCGTAACAACACAACGGAGGTTCGATTTAATGGGTTTGTTCCAAAAAAAGCACTTATAGAAAACGGTGATGTGCTGATTGGAATGGACGGCGATTTTAACGTGTCGAGATGGTGTGGAGGGACAGCAGCTCTAAACCAACGAGTTGCTTGTATTCGGGCGATTGACCCAATATTGCAAAGATTCCTTTTCTACGTTTTGCCGTTCAACATGAGGGTTGTTAATGACCTTACTTACTTTACAACTGTAAAACATTTGTCCAGCACAGACATCCTGAAAACGACCTATGTCTTTCCTCCAGATGAAGAATTACAAAGTCTCGTTGATTTCCTCGACCACGAAACCGCCAAAATAGACACCCTGATCGACAAACAACTACAACTAATCAAACTGCTGAAAGAAAAGCGTCAGGCGGTGATCAGCCATGCCGTCACCAAAGGGCTTAACCCCGATGCGCCGATGAAAGATTCCGGTGTTGAGTGGTTAGGGGAGGTGCCGGAGGGTTGGGTGGTGCGACGTTTAAAGCATGCAGCTAAACTACAGTCCGGAATTCCAAAGGGAAAAGACCTGGCCGGGAAGAATACAATAGAAGTTCCAATGCTGAGGGTGGCCAATGTCCAGGATGGTTATTTGTCCCTTGATGATATCCATAACATTATAATCGAGCCGCATGAGCTTGACCGCTATGAGTTGCAAAATGGTGACGTGCTGATGAATGAAGGAGGCGATAACGACAAGCTGGGGCGTGGTGCGGTATGGCGAGATGAAATTAGCCCCTGCATTCATCAGAACCATGTGTTTGCTATCAGGCCGGAAAGTATTGAACCGGAGTGGCTGGATATCCTGACCAGAGCATCCTATGCAAAATTTTATTTTTATAGCGTAGCAAAGCAAAGCACCAACCTTGCGTCAATATCTTCGACGAATATTAAAGAAACGCCGCTTTTGATCCCGCCAAAGACCGAGAGAGCGGCAATTCTATCTTACTTAACAACCCAGTTTACTCGTTTTGATTTGCTGGAGACTAAAGCCAATTTACAGGTAAAACTTCTCCAGGAACGCCGTACCGCCCTTATCTCCGCCGCCGTCACCGGCAAGATCGACGTCCGCAACTGGCAACCCGCACAAAACGACATCCCCGTGGAGGTCAGCGCATGAGTGCCAAGCTGCCCGAAATCGCCCCTCTGTTCAACGACATCAAAAGTCTGATCGACTCCGCCAGACAGCGGGTGGCGGTGGCGGTGAATGCAGAATTGACGCTGCTCTATTGGCAAGTGGGACAGCGCATCAACAGCGAGATCCTCAAGGGTGAACGCGCCGAGTACGGCAAGCAGGTGATTGCTCATCTTGCCGGACAATTGACCGGTGTCTATGGGAAAGGCTGGAGTCAAAAGCAACTGCTCCATTGTCTCCGCTTTGCGGAGACTTTTACCGATGAACAGATTCTCTCCGCACTGCGGAGACAATTGAGCTGGACCCACTTCAAGACCCTGATGTATATCGACGATCCCCTCAAACGTGACTTCTACGCCCAGATGGCGCAGCTCGAAGGCTGGTCGACCCGCGTGCTGAGTGAGCGGATAGATGCGATGCTCTTTGAACGCACCGCCTTGTCGAAAAAGCCGGAGGAGACCATCCGCCTCGAATTGCAGGCCTTGGCCGAACGGGGTGAGATGACCCCGGCACTGGTGCTGAAAGATCCCTATGTGCTCGATTTTCTGGAGCTGAACGACCACTACCTGGAAAAGGACCTGGAAGACGCCATTCTGCGCGAGCTGGAGCAGTTTCTGTTGGAACTGGGCGCCGGTTTTACCTTTATTGCCCGGCAGAAACGGTTACAGATCGATAACGACGATTTTTATATCGACCTGCTCTTGTATAACCGCAGGCTCAGGCGGCTCATCGCCATCGATCTGAAACTGGGGAGCTTCAAGGCCGAATACAAGGGGCAGATGGAGCTCTACCTGCGCTACCTCGCCAAGTACGAGCAGGAAGCGGGAGAGAACCCGCCGCTGGGGATCATCCTCTGCGCCGGAAAAAAAGCTGAACAGATCGAGCTGCTGGAGCTGGATCAATCTTCCATCCATGTCGCCGATTATGTCACCGTGCTGCCGCCGCGCGAGGTGTTCGAGGCCAAGCTGCACAGCGCCATTGCGGCGGCGCACAAACGTTTGGGAAATTAAGGAGCGGAGAGTACATGGCGAACAAATCCCAGGAATCCGTCTTCCAAAACGATATCATCAACCAGATGGTCGCCAACGGCTGGCAACTGGGATCGCACGCCGGTTACAACCGGGAGCTGGCGCTGTACGCCGAAGACGTGATCGGCTTCGTCAAGGAGACCCAGGACGGGCAGTGGCAGAAATTCTGCAAAATCTACCCGCAGAACCCCGAACAGCAGTTCCTCGAACGGGTCGCCATCCAGCTGGGCAAGGTCGACCCCAATGCCGCCAACCGCGAGCTGCGCACCTTCGGCACCCTTGGTGTGCTGCGCCATGAACTGCGCCATCGTGGCACCCGATTCAAACTCTGCCAGTTCAAACCGGAACACGACCTCAACCCCGATACCCTGGCCCGTTACGCCAAAAACCGCCTGCGCATCGTGCCTGAGCTGGTCTACTCCCCTTTTGCCACCGACGAGCATCTGGCTGAAACCGGCAGCAGGGCCAAGGCATGGCGCATCGATCTGGTGCTCTTCGTCAACGGCCTGCCGGTCGTCACCCTGGAACTGAAATCAGAGTTCAAGCAGGCGGTGGACAATGCCATCAAGCAGTACAAGCGCACCCGCCTCCCCAAAGACCCCGTCACCAAAAAACCAGAACCGCTCCTTACCTTCAAACGCGGGGCGCTGGTTCATTTTGCCGTCAGCCAGTATGAGGTCTACATGACAACCCGTCTGGCGGGGGATGACACCTCCTTCCTCCCGTTCAACAAGGGGACAAAAGATGGCGGCGCAGGGAACGACATTCCAGAGAATCCAAACGAATACGCCAGCGGCTATCTCTGGAACGAGGTGCTGATCCCCGACAACCTGCTCAATATCCTCGCCCGCTACGTGCACCTTCAGATCGAAGAGGTGGAGGACTGGCAGGGAAATAAATCAAAAAAAGAGGCGTTGATTTTTCCCCGCTATCACCAGTGGGATGTGGTCAATCGCCTCCTGAATGCCGCACGGAGCGAAGGACCCGGACATAAATACCTGATCCAGCACAGCGCCGGGTCGGGCAAGTCCAACTCCATCGCCTGGACCGCGCACCAGCTCTCCTCGCTCTACGACGCTCAAGGGACAAAGCAGTTTCACTCGGTGATCGTGGTTACCGACCGCACCGTGCTCGATGACCAATTGCAGGATACCATTTACCAGTTCGAGCACGCCGATGGCGTGGTGGGGCGGATCAACCGCGACATCGGCGAAGGCTCCAAGTCGGAAAAACTGGCACTAGCGCTGGAACACTCACAGCCGATCATCATCGTCACCATCCAGACCTTTCCCTTTGTCCTCCAGGCGATCGAAAACAGCGTCAGGCTGAAGGAGCGCCGCTATGCGATCATCGCCGACGAGGCGCACTCCTCCCAGTCCGGCTCCACCGCGCGGAAGCTCAAAGAGGTGCTGGTGACGGAGCAGACCGACGACGAGGTGGAGCTCACCTCGGAAGATATCCTGGATGCCACCATTGCCGCCCGCCGTAACAGCGGCAACCTCAGCTACTTCGCCTTTACCGCCACGCCCAAGCCGAAAACCCTGGAGCTGTTCGGGCGGCTCCCCGATCCGGGGCTCCCCCCATCGAAGCAGAACAAACCGGAAGCCTTTCACGTCTACTCCATGCGCCAGGCAATCGAAGAGGGATTCATCCTCGATGTACTGAGAAACTACACCAACTACAAGGTGGCTTACCAACTGGCGCAGAGGATCAAGGCCAAAGACGCAGAGGTGGACAGCAAAAAGGCGCAGGTCAAGCTCAACCAGTGGGTGCGCCTGCACGATTACAACATTGCCCAGAAGGTGCAGGTGATTGTGGAGCACTTCAAGGATAACGTCATGGGGCTGCTGGGCGGGCAGGCCAAGGCGATGGTGGTAACCGGTTCACGGAAAGAGGTGGTGCGCTACAAGAAGGAATTCGACAAGTATGTCGCCAGAAAGGGATATGGCTCGATCCAGGCAATGGTCGCGTTCTCCGGCGAAGTGGAATTCAGCGACAAAGATCCCAACGCGACCGAACTGCTGGGCGCCAAATTCACCGAACGGAGCATGAACCCCGGCCTCAAGGGCCGCGACATGCGCAAGGCCTTCGACGCGGCGGATTATCGGGTTATGCTGGTGGCCAACAAGTTTCAGACCGGCTTTGATCAGCCGAAGCTCTGCGCCATGTACGTGGACAAGAAGCTCTGCGGCGTCGAGTGCGTACAGACCCTTTCCCGGCTGAACCGCACCTACCCCGGAAAGGCAGAGAGCGGTACCTTCGTCCTCGACTTCTTCAACGACCCCCAGGAGATTCTTGACTCACAAAAACAAGAGCAGCGCCGCCATCAGTAACATCTGCAAGCCCGCGGTGCAGCGTTGGCAAGAGCGCTACAAGCTGGCGATCGATGCCTACAGGACTGCCAAGGAGATGTTCGAGCGCACCAAGAGGACCGGTGACCCGGTGCTGACCGCCAATGCCGAGAAGAGTTTCAAGGAGTGCCGCCAGGAGAAAGACCGGCTTGAGATATTCAAGAAAGACCTTGGCAGTTTCACCCGCTTCTATGAATTCATGTCGCAGATCGTCGATTACGACGACAAGGATCTGGAAAAGCTCAGCCTCTACGCCCGGCACCTTCGGCCGCTGTTGCGGGAAAAACTGGATGATGAGGACGATATTGATCTGAGCAACGTTGCCCTGACCCACTATCGGCTTTCGATCCTGCGTCAGCAGAATCTGGTGATGGAGCCTGGAGCTGATTACAAACTTCAGCCAGGCAACGATCTCGGGTCGGCCAAGGCAAAGGACAAAAAAGAAGAGTTCCTTTCGCAGATTCTGGCGCGCCTCAATGAACTCTTTATCACCGATGGCCTCACCGACAAGGATCTGATCAACTACGCCCACACCATTCGTGACAAGGTGAGCGAAAACAAGATTGTCATGGATCAGATCCAGAACAACTCGCCGGAACAGGCCATGCTGGGCGATTTCCCCAAGGCTCTGGAAGACGCGGTGATGGACTCTGCCTCTTGCCACGTCGGAGTACCTTGTCGAGCATCGCAAGGAATGGCGGCTCTAGCGCCTCAGGAGAATATCCCATGCCCCACATCTGCGATTTCTACTGCAACCAGATCCTGACCGGTAAGCTGGACGTGCCGGTTTGCTTTCAGAACGACCTGGTCTTTGCCTTTCATCATACCAACCCGATCTGGGAGCACCATGTGGTGCTGCTCCCCAGAAAGCACGTGGAGTCTCTGGTTACCCTTGAGGAGGCGGACAACGAACTGCTGCTGGAGCTGATGCGAACGGCCAAGATGATTGCCGCTGACTTCATGGCGCGTTCCGGGGGAGCCCGTGTCTACACCAACCTGGGAGACTATCAGTCGTCCAAACACCTCCACTGGCACATTGGCGGCGGAGCCCAGCTCCGCCCCTATTGACGGCCCCGGCCGGCACCGACAACAGATGCAAAAGGTGCAGCGGCTCATCACCTGCTACAATATCACCAAGGACCCAGCGCAATGAATGACCAATCCCTGCTACTCTGGATCATAGGGGCAATCCTGACCTTCACCGGTCTGGCCGGGCTCCTGTTGCCGCTGATACCGGGGGCACCGCTCTTGTTCCTCGGGCTGCTCTTTGGCGCCTGGGCAGAGGACTTCCGTTTTGTCGGGCTCTGGACGCTGCTGGCCCTGGCAGGAATGGCGGGCCTTACCTATCTCGTGGAGTTCGCTGCAACGGCCCTGGGGGCACGGAAATACGGTGGCTCCCGTCGTGCCATGGTCGGGGCGGTGCTGGGCGGGCTTATCGGGACGGCTTTCGGAGTGCCGGGGATCCTGCTCGGGCCCATTGCCGGCGCGGTGATCGGCGAGCTTTCCCTGCAGCGCACCCTGGATCAGGCCAGCAGGGCCGGGTTCGGTACGGTGGTGGGGATGGCAATCGGCGTGGCTGGGAAACTGGCCATCGGCATCGCCATGATCGGCCTGTTCCTGGTCGTTCGGCTGTTCTGAGAGAGACACGACCACATCATCCCTTCTGGCTCACGCCACTTGTAACCGCCCGAAAACCAGCTACAATCTCTGAAAATCAATCTCTGACACCGTAATCCAGCCAGCCACAGGATCCGCCAGCATGCGCACTTTTTTCCATGGGTTTACACGTTCCACCGTTATTGGCGTTGCATCCCTGCTCGTTCTCGCCGCTGCCGTCCTCATCTCGCCGCACCTCTCTTTTGCCACCACGCCGGCCACCCCTGCTGGCACCGTCATCCTCACGCCCGAGGAGCAGGAGTGGCTGAAACAGCACCCGGTCATCAGGCTGGCGCCCGACCCGGACTTCAGGCCTATCGAATTCTTCGACAATAACGGCGTCTACCAGGGGGCTGCCGCGGATATTGTCCGGCTGCTGGAGCGGACGCTCGGCATCCGCTTTACCATCGTCCGGCTCAAGAACTGGGACGAGGTGATGGACAAATACAGGAAGCATGAGGTGGACGTGCTGGGTGCCCTCGTGGACACCCCGGCACGCCGCTCCTTCACTCTGTTCACCGATCCCCTGGTTAGCGTCCCCGGCGGTATCTTCACCCGCGTCGGCTCCTCTGGCAAACTGACCCTGGAGGATCTCAAGGGGAAAAAGGTCGCTGTCGTCTCCAACTACACGGCCCACGATGTCCTGAAAAACCAGTATCCCGGAATCGACCTCGATGTGGTTCCCGATGTGATGACCGGCCTGGCAAAGGCGTCCCTCGGGATGGTGGATGCCTACGTGGAAAATATGGCCAATGCCACCTATTACTCCCAGGCGACGGGCATCACCAATCTCCGCCTGGCCGGCACTACCCCTTTCATGTACCAGTGGGGGATCGGCATCAGGAAAGACTGGCCGATGCTGCAGCAGATTGTCAACAAGGGGCTGGCTGCCATTGGCGAGGCCGAGCGCCAGGAGGCCGTCAAAAAATGGATTCATGTGGAGAACAATCATTGGCTGCCGAGCAGGACCTTCGTCTACGGTTTTCTGGCCCTGCTTCTCGGCATGCTGCTGGCCGGAGCCGCCATCTGGAACCGTCTCCTCACCCGGAAGGTGAACGAGCGCACTACCACCCTGCAGCTCGAACTGAAGGAGCGGCAACGCATCGAAGAGGAACTGAAAGGGTTTACCGATCAATTGGAAGCACGGGTATCGGAGCGGACCGCCGAGCTGGAAAAGACCGCGGCGGAGCTTCAGGACGCGCGTGACTACCTGGGCAGCGTCATCAATGCCATTGCCGACCCGGTCTTTGTGAAGGACGAGGAGCACCGGATGGTGCTGGTGAATGACGCCGAGTGTTCGCTGGCCGGCTGTCCACGGGATATGCTTCTGGGTAAAACCGATTATGACCTGTTTCCGAAAGAACAGGTCGATGTTTTCTGGAGGATCGACGACGAGGTTCTGCAGACAGGCCGGCCCAACATCAATGAGGAGCGGATCACCGACGCGCAGGGCAGGACCCGCTCGATCATCACCCACAAGTCCCGCTTCGTGGACCAGAGTGGGAAGCGCTATGTCGTCGGGGTCATCCGCGACGTTACCGAACGGCTCAAGGAAGAGGAAGACCGGAGGAAGCTGGAAGAGCAGATGCTCCACGTGCAGAAGCTGGAAAGCCTTGGCGTGCTGGCAGGCGGCATCGCCCACGACTTCAACAACATCCTCACCGCCATAACCGGCAACGTCAGCCTGGCGTTGATGCGGATAAATACCGAATCCCCGGCGGTCGTGCACCTGCAGAAGATAGAGCAGGCCGCAGACAAGGCTGCAGACCTGGCAAAGCAGATGCTCGCTTACTCGGGCAAGGGAAAGTTCGTCCTGGAAAGCATCGACATGAACCGCCTCATCGAGGAGATGGGGCATATGCTCGATGTCTCCATATCCAAGAAGGCGGTGCTGCGCTACAACCTCACCAAACCGCTTCCCTCGATCGAGGCGGATGCGACCCAGCTTCGCCAGATCATCATGAACCTGGTCATCAATGCCTCCGAGGCGATCGGCGACCGAAGCGGCGTCATCGCCATCACCACAGGCTGCATGGACTGCGAGGCGAGTTACCTGAAAAACGTCTGGCTCAGCGAGAACCTCAAGCCGGGGCTCTACGTCTACCTGGAAGTGGCGGATACCGGTTGCGGCATGAGCCACGAGACCATGTCGCGCATCTTCGAGCCCTTCTTTTCCACCAAGTTCACCGGCCGGGGACTGGGGATGGCTGCGGTGCTCGGCATCGTCCGCGGCCACAAGGGGGCAATCAACGTCTATAGTGAGCTGGGCAAGGGGAGCAGTTTCAAGGTTTTGCTGCCGGCCGTGGACCGGCCGGCCGACTTGTTCAACCACGACGAGCAGGCAGGAGAATGGAAGGGAAGCGGCAGGATCATGCTGGTCGATGACGAGGAGACGGTGAGGGCTATCGGCAGGGAGATGCTCCAGGAGCTCGGCTTCGACGTCATCACGGCAAGTGACGGCAAGGAAGCGATGAAGCTGTTCAATGAGCAACCCGACATCAGTGCCGTAATCCTCGACCTCACCATGCCGCACATGGACGGCGAACAGACGTTCCGCGCCCTGCGCAAGGCTAACCCCGACATCAGCGTCATCATATCAAGCGGCTACAGCGAGCAGGAGGTTACCCAGCGGTTTGTCGGCAAGGGGCTTGCCGGGTTCATCCAGAAACCGTACAAGCTCTCGACCTTGCGGGAGGTCCTGCGGAAGTTTATGGAGTGACGCCGGTGTCCGGCATCCTGCGCCGTTTTGTCGCGACCATTTCCGCCAGATAGGGCAGGTTCTCGCAGTATTTTTCCGCTTCGTGCAGCGACACCTTTCCTTCTCTGACGAGCCGCGCCAGGCAGATGTCCAGGGACTGAAACTCCTCTGACGACTGCTTGAAGAGCGAGCGGATATGATGGACCTTCCCTTCCCTGATGAGGTTCTTGATCCGCTGGGAATTCGCCAGTTTTTCCAAGGCAAGGACCCTGCCGTTGCCGTTCTTCTCGGGCATGAGGCGCTGGTTGAGGATCATCAGGAAGTTTTCCGCCACATTGTTGGCATGCAGGGTTGAAAGCACCAGGTGCCCGGTGCCTGCCGCCTGCAGGGCGATGCTGAATGTCTCGGGATCGCGCATCTCGCCGATGACGATGACGTCGGGCGACTGGCGGAAGATATGCCGCAACCCCTGGGGGAATGACGCCGTATCCCGCCCCACCTCCCGCTGGTTCACGTTGCTCAGTTTGTGCCGGTGGTGATATTCGATCGGGTCCTCGATGGTGATGATGTTGCATTTCCTGCGGGAGTTTATCAGGTCTATCATGGCGGCAAGGGTGGTGCTCTTCCCATGGCCGGTGGGACCGCTGACGATGATGAGCCCCTCCCGCTTCAGGGCATAGTCACCCACCCACTCAGGCAGGCCCAGCTCTTCCAGCGACGGGATCTCTTCCAGCATGCTCCGGATGGCAATGGACATGGAGTTGCGTTGCTTGAAGATGTTGATGCGGAACCGCCCCAGTTCCGGAATGGTCTTGCCGAAATCGATGTCGTGATTCTCGTCGAATTCCCTGCGCAGATGTTCCGGCACCAGTTCGTCGACCATATCCGCGATGTCCGCCGGCATCAGGTTCGGTCCTGCGTGCCGGACGATCTCGTTATTCTTTTTCAGGCAGGGGGCAACTCCGGCAGTGATGAACAGGTCCGATGCATTCTCCTTGACCAGCCACTTGAGCAGCAACGGAATGCCGGCATGACGTTTCGCCCTCCCTTGCCCCCCCGGCTGGGACAGGATCTCCTTCACGACCAGCGGTTCGGCAAGCTTTCCTCCAATGGTTTCCAGATGCTTCAGCAATACCATTACCTGGGCATGGGGTGCTACTACCGGCTGCACTGCCTTGCCCAATGCAAATTCAAGCTGGTTCTGGACCCGCAGGTCACCGGGGTTGGTCATGGCGATGTAGAGCTTGTCCGTATTGGCAATGGCAACGGCGCGGAATTTCTTCATCACCGCCAGCGGCAGGATGTTGAGAACAGCCGGTTGCAACGTCAGGCTGCCGAGATTGACGCCAGGGATGCCGAAACGCTTCTGAAGGACCGTCAGTAGCTGTTCAATCGTGACATAGCCCATTTCCACCAGCAGGGAGCCGAGCCGCGATTCCTCCAGCTGCAATCGCAGTTGCAGTGCCCTGTCAAGTTCGTCTCCGGTAATGAATTCATGCTCAAGAAAGAGCTGGCCGATTTTCCCTTCCGATCTGCCTTCCTCTGTTTTCCCGGACATAGGTACCTCGGTATCTGATCGTAGAATCTGGTCCTGCTGGCGTGCTCAATCTGCAAAAAAGACCAAGAGGCACCAGCGTGGAACACTGTGCCTCTTGTATTCGACAGACCAACCCCGTTAAAACCGGTCAGAGCGGAGGATTGCTGATAATGTCCCGCACCGACAGCAGCCGCTCGCGGAGCACCTCGCCGCTTTTCACAACCTGGCGTGCGCGCCATTCGCTCCTGACATAGGGGGAAAGGCGCACAAGGGCCTCGTCGATCTTTCTGCTCACCAGCACTCTTTGTTTGTAATCCAGGAATTTGCCTTCTTCGAGCTGGCAGAGTATGGTGCCGAACTCTTCCTCGAAGTAGGAAATCACCTGTTCGGACATGGTCACGTCTTCCATCCCGGACAGAACCCCCTCGCCGCTACAGTGCCTTCTATTTCTGGATTTCGGCGCATTTCCCGCTTACTTTAGAAAATCTCTTGTGCAACGACGGGAAAATCTCTGTGTGTTCGACGGGTTCCCGAGGGGTTGACAGACGAGAGCAGTGCGCACGGCCTTAGGCCGTGCCATGGCCGACACGTGTGGCGAAAAATGCAGTTGGCGGGCGAGAAAGTCGTTTATGCAGTCCTGAGCCAGGCAAAAGCCGATTCCCCGACCTCCGGCTTTTTGTTGAGGGCCACTGACTTGCAGGTATAGATGTAGCTCATGTTCTTGCCGCTCTTCTTGGCTCGATACAGCGCCTGGTCAGCCCTGCTGACTATCTGGGGGATGGAATCGGTTTTGGCCCCGGAGGTGTAGGAAATGCCGATGCTTGCCGTCAGTTTGAGATGCTGGCCATTGAAGACGAACAGGGTGCTGGCAAGCCGGGACCGCAGGCGCTGGGCAATCTCGAATGCAGTGGCTGCCGTGGTCGCAGGGAGCATGATCGCGAATTCCTCGCCGCCGTACCGGGCAACCAGGTCCGAGCCACGGGTTCCCTCCCTCAGGATTCGCCCGACTGTCGCCAGCACTTCGTCTCCGGCAGGATGCCCATAGGTGTCATTGACCCTCTTGAAATCGTCCAGATCGATGAGGAGCAGCGAAATCGGCAGCAGCTCCTTGCGCCGGACCTCCACGGCAAGCAATTCGTCAAAGACCCTGCGGTTGAACAGGCCGGTAAGGCTGTCCTTCATAGCCATCTCTTTGACCTTCACATGGGTCAGGGCGTTCTTCAGCGTCCGGGCAAAATGCGCCATGACCTCGGACAGGACTGACGACGTATAGCACTGCCGGTCAATGGCACTGAAAACGATCTGCACCCGGCCCAAATCTTCGGGGAGCACGAGCCGGATGCCCGTACCGCCGGTTTCCGGATCGACATACAGGGAACCCTGCAGCATTTCGTCGATCTTGAAACCTTTGCAGCGTGCTGTTGCAGGCCCCGTAACGAGCACGTCGCGGCCATCTTCACCTTTTCCGGGGGCAATGACAAGAGAGGGGAGGTTGAACTCGCTGGAGAGACAGAAGACGATGCGATTGAAGGGGGCAAAATCATACAGATGCCGCGATGCAATGGCACAGATGTCATGGGGATCGAGACTGGAGCTGATGGCAGCCATGAATCGGCTGATGAAGTTCGCTTCCCTGAGCTGTTGCTCCAATGCAGCTACGTCAGGCAATTTTTTGACAGTAATCCCGACATTATACGCATCTGATCCATTTTTCCCGATTTCGGTTATCCCATGCGACATGGCATTCCCTCTCTTCATACGGCATACGCCTAATCTGGAGGATTTTGCAGCTCTCTACGCGCGGACCTCATTAGTGGCCGCAAATTGTTTGCCACAAATGGCAAAACCTCTCCACGAGCGCGCTGTGAGCCGGTCAAGCCATTTCAAAGGCTTCCAGCGCACCTTGACATCGCAGAGAAACCGTCAAGCATGACGACAGGCACGTCAAAATCATGACTTTCGAGGACAGGCTTTGTTACTCTCGGAGCGGAGGTTTCTGGCGGCGGGAAACTGCATGAAATGCGGGGGGAGGAGATCCTCCCCCCGAAACGGCGGGAAATGCGCTATTCGGCAAGCAGCTGCTTGATCAAAAGATCCAGCTTTGCTGCCATGTCGCTGTTGAACCCCATGAATTTCTCGGCAACAATCCCTTTTTTGTTGATGACGTAGAGGGTCGGGATCGAGCGGAGTCCGTATTCGGTCTGCATATCTTCGTTGGCAATGGCGACGGGATAATTGACCTTCTGCACCGCGCAAAAATCGCGGACCGTCTTATCTCCATCTTCATCGAGACTCGCACCCAGAATCTGCAGCCCCTGCTTGCCATATTTCTGATTCAGACGAATCAGATGCGGTATGGAATCGCGACAGGGATTGCACCACGTGGCAAAAAAATCGATCAGGAGCACGTGGCCCTTGTAATTTGCCTCAGTTATCTGCTGCCCCGAGGTACTGACCACCTTGAAGGGAGGTGCGGGCTGGCCTTTCTGCAGTATTGCCGAAGCCTTGCCCGGCAGCATCAGCATGGCCATAACGAGGACTGCCGCAAGCTGGAGGGGTATGAGTCTCTGTATCATCTGTTACAGGGCTTTCTTGATCAAGGCTTCGAGCTGTGCCTTGGGCACGGCTCCCACAACCTGGTCGACCACCTTCCCCTCCTTGAAGAGGATGATGGTGGGGATGCCGCGGACGCCGTATTTGCCGGGAGTGGCGGGATTGTCGTCCACATTGACCTTGCCGACAGCAACCTTGCCGGCATACTCGTCGGCGATGGCGTCGACAACCGGGGCTATCGCCTTGCAGGGCGCGCACCAGGTGGCCCAGAAGTCGACAAGGACGGGAACGGTGCTCTGCAGCACGTCGGTATCGAAGTTTGCATCGGTAAAGGTTTTGACCATTTCGCTAGCCATATACTTCTCCTTGGTATGATTGTGTTTGGGAATCACTATATCGCGGAGAAGAAAAAAATCAAGGCGAAAACCGCGCGAGAGGCTGCAGCGGGACCTCTCGACCGAGTGACAATATGCAATTGCGGCGGGACATGTTATAGTCTCTTTTTCACGGTTGAAGACCAGCGTAAGGACGGTATCTGCGACATGCCTCACCTGCCGATAGCACTGGACGTGCAGGGGAAAAGGGTTGTCATGGTGGGAGGGGGCAGGGTTGCGGCCCGCAAGTGTCCGGGGCTCATCCGCTGCGGCGCCCAATTGATCGTGATCGCTCTGCAGCTCTCTGCCGGCCTGCGCCGACTGGAACAGAGGGGATGGCTCGTCCACCATGCCAGGGAATACCGGGCAGGAGACCTGGCCGGTGCCTTCCTGGTCTATGCGGCAACGGACAGCCCGGAGCTCAATCAGGCGATCCGCAACGAAGCGGCATCCGCGGGCATCCTGGTAAATGTCGTCGATGCGCCGGCATCGGGCTCGTTTCATTCTCCCGCCGTGGTCCGCCGGGGCAGTATCGCCATTGCCATAACCACGGGCGGGGAAGCTCCGGCGCTTGCCCGACGCCTGCGGAGACAGCTCGCCACCGGCTTCGGTCGCGAGTATGCCCTGACCGCCCGTCTCCTGGGAGCCATCCGCGAAAAGCTATTGACTCAGTGCGGTAACCGCGCATACAATAAGCAGATTTTAAGCGCTCTGGCCGCCAGCGACCTCCCGAAACTTTTCAGAACAGGCTCGTTTGCCGAGATCGACGACCTCCTGCGGGGGCAATGCGGCACCGGGTATTCACTGACTGAACTGGACCTGCGAAAAGAGGATTCTCCATGAACGGCTTACTCTACTTCGGCACCCTGGGCATTTACTTCCTGGGCACCATCGCCTATCTTGCCTACCTGGTCAAGCCCAGGCCCCAGCTCGGCAGTGCCGCGCGCTGGATCGTCTTTGCCGGCTTTCTCGTCCATGCAGCCTTTACCCTGGCCCGCTACTTCGAGGCAGGGCGCACCCCGATCACCAACCTCCACGAGTCGCTCTCATTTTTCAGCCTGACCATTGTTGGCGTCTTCATCATCTTCGACCGGAAATACCGGATTTCCATTCTCGGGTCGTTCGTAACGCCGATTGCGCTGCTGCTGATGGCCGCCTCAATGCTCTTCCCCATGTCCATCAACCCGCTCAACCCGGCTCTGAAGAGCAACTGGCTGGTGATCCACACCGTGGTCGCCTTTCTGGGCTATGCAAACTTCACCATCGCCTTTGGCGCAGGCATCATGTACCTGATCCAGGAGCGCTTCCTGAAGCAGAAAAAGCTCGGCGCCATGTACCAGAAGCTGCCCTCCCTGGACAAGCTGGACGACATCAATTACCGGAGCCTGACCTTCGGATTTCCGCTCCTCACCTTTGCCATCATCTCCGGGGCTATCTGGGCCGAAACCGCCTGGGGAACCTACTGGAGCTGGGACCCGAAGGAGACCTGGTCGCTCATCACCTGGTTCGTCTATGCGGCGCTGCTGCATGGCCGGCTGACCACTGGCTGGCGCGGACGCAAGGCAGCCATCCTCGCCATAGCAGGATTTTTCGTGATGCTCTTCACGTTCCTCGGCGTAAACCTCCTGCTGACAGGGCTGCACAGCTACAAATGAGGCGGAGTACCCAATTCCGCAGGGAGGTTGTTGGATGACGGGCGAATACGGATCGACACTACCCATACTGCACGTGCTTGATTGCTACTCCGTTGAGACAGAGGTTTTTGGCGAATGAACATTATCGTTGTGGGACTGTCGCACAAGACAGCCTCCGTTGACATCCGGGAAAAGGTGGCGTTTGCCCCCACAAACATGGAGAAGCCGCTGGCAGCCCTGGTGGCGATCCCCGACATTACCGAAGCCATCATCGTCTCCACCTGCAACCGGGTGGAGATCTACGCCACAACCCACGACATTGCCGGCGGCATTGCCAGGATCAAACGGTTTCTTGCCGACTACCACAAGCTTTCCCTGGACACCCTGGATTCCCACCTCTACAGTCATCATGGCGAGGCAGCCATCCGCCACGTCTTCCGCGTCGCCTCCAGCCTCGATTCCATGGTGGTCGGCGAACCGCAGATCCTCGGACAGATCAAGACCGCCTACGGCTATGCCGCCGAATTCAAATCGTCCGGGATCATCCTCAACCGCTTCCTGCACAAGGCGTTCTCAGTTGCGAAGCGGGTCCGCACCGAGACCAGGATCGCCTCATCGGCGGTCTCCGTCGCCTTTGCCGCCGTGGAGCTGGCCAGAAAGATCTTCGACGACCTCTCGGACAAAACCGTCATGCTGATCGGTGCCGGCGAGATGTGCGAGCTGGCGGCAAAACACTTCCTGAATAACGGCGTCCGCGGCGTCATGGTCACCAACCGGACCTTTGAGCGGGCCGAGCGGCTGGCCGAGGAATTCGGCGGCCGCGCCGTCCAGTTCGACGACCTTTTCGACTATCTGCACAAGGCCGACATCATCCTCTCCTCCACCGGAGCCCCCCACTGCATCATCGGGCCCAAGGACCTGGAAGAGGTGATGCGACGCAGAAAGCTGCGGCCGATGTTTTTCATCGACATTGCCGTGCCGCGGGACATCGATCCCAAGGTCAACAATGTGGAGAACGTCTACCTCTACACCGTCGACGACCTGCAGGAGGTGGTGACCGCCAACCTGCAGCAGCGGGCAGCCGAAGCAAAAAAGGCGGAGGAGATCGTCGACCAGGAGATCGGCCAGTTCTTCAAGTGGCTCTCCTCTCTGGAGGTCACCCCGACCATCGTTGCCCTGCGCGCCAAGTTCGACGAGATCCGCAAGGCAGAGCTGGAAAAGACCCTCGCCAACTGGAAGGACCTGACCCCGGAGGGGCAGAAGCGGCTTGATGCCTGTACCGCGGCCATCATGAACAAGCTGCTCCATCCTCCCACCTCACTGTTGAAGCAGGCAGGGCAGGGGGGGCGCGTCGACCTCTACGTGGATGCGTTGCGGGCGCTGTTCGAGCTGCAGACCGGCGAGCCCGAGCCGGGGGACCTGCAGGACCTGGATGACTGATTTTTCGCCGATCCCCGGCCGGCCAGGGATGAGAGAGCACCGGCTCCGTCCGGTCGAGTCTGTCCTGCCGGGACGTTACCGCACTATCGTTTGTTTCAAAGGAGATTGAACATGGCATTGAAGCAGTTGAGAATAGGGACCCGGGCCAGCCAGCTGGCTCTCTGGCAGGCCAACTGGGTCAAGAGCGAGCTGGAAAAGCGCTATCCGGGCATGGAAGTCTCCCTGGTAAAGATCAAAACCATCGGCGACAAGATCCTCGATGTGCCGCTGGCACAGGTAGGGGGCAAGGGGCTGTTTGTCAAGGAGATCGAAGAGGCCATGCTCCGTGGCGAGATCGACATTGCCGTGCACAGCATGAAGGACGTCCCGACCGAATTCCCCGAAGGGCTCGGCCTGGTCTGCATCACCGAACGTGAAGACCCGCGCGACGCGGTCATCTCCAACGGAACTCCCTTTGCCGAGCTGCGCCAGGGGGCGCGGATCGGCACCTCGGCACTCCGCCGCCAGGCCCAGCTCCTCAAGGTCCGGCCCGACATGGAGATGGTGATCATCCGCGGCAACGTGGAAACCCGCATGAAAAAGCTGGAAACGGAGGGGCTCGACGCGGTCATCCTTGCCGCAGCCGGCCTGAAGCGGCTCGGCTTTGCCGATCGGATCGTCGAATACCTTTCCCCCGACCTCTCTCTCCCCGCCATCGGCCAGGGGGCGCTGGGGCTCGAATGCCGCCTCGACGACGAGAAGGTGAGGGAGACAATCGCCTTCTTCAACCACCCCGACACCAGCCATGCGGTGCGGGCCGAACGGGCGCTCCTCTGGCGTTGCGAGGGTGGTTGCCAGGTCCCTATCGCCGCTTTCGGCGAGGTCACCGGCGACCAGCTCAAACTGACCGGCTTCATCGCCTCGGTGGACGGCAAGACCTCCCTCAAGGACTCCATCACCGGTCCGGCAGCCGACTGCGAGAAACTCGGGGTCCAGCTTGCCGAGCGGCTGCTCAAGGCCGGCGGCGCCGATATCCTGAAAGAGGTCTACCAGCGCGAGGTATCCCGGGAAAAAGAGATCCCGGTCTAGTTCCCTCCCGCACCAGTAGGTTCAACGGCTCGCAAAGGCTAAAGGTAATAAGGTAGCTCCTTGTGCCCTTAGCCTTTTGCCATTCCGGGATTGGCAGCACCCTATGACAGAAATCACCCGCAAAAACGGCTATGTCTACCTGATCGGCGCCGGCCCCGGCGACCCCGGCCTGATTACGGTCCGCGGCCGGCAGTGCCTTGAACTGGCCGATGTGGTGCTCTACGACTACCTGGCCAACGACCGGTTGCTCGCCCATGCCCGCCCCGATGCCGAACTGATCTATGCCGGCAAGGTGGGAGGTGCCCACAACCGCGAGCAGGCCCAGATCAACGAGCTGTTGGTCAGCCTCGCCCTCGGCGGCAGGGTCGTGGCACGCCTCAAGGGGGGAGACCCGTTCGTTTTCGGCCGCGGCGGCGAGGAGTGCGAGGCGTTGGTCACCGCCGGCATCCCCTTCGAGATCGTCCCCGGCGTCACCGCCGGCATCGGCGCGGCAGCCTATGCCGGCATCCCGCTCACCCACCGCAACGTCACCACCTCCGTCGCCTTTGTAACCGGCCACGAGCACCCGGACAAGGATACCAGCGAGATCGACTGGGACCGGTTGTCGCTGGGGAGCGGCACCGTGGTCTTCTACATGGGGGTGAAAAACCTGCCGCAGATAACCGCGAACCTCATGGCGCACGGCAGGAGGCCGGAAACGCCGGTGGCGCTGGTCCGCTGGGGGACTCGGCCGGAGCAGCAGGTCCTGACCGGCACCCTGGCCGACATTGCCGAAAGTGCCCGCAAGGCCGGCTTCAAGGCCCCGGCGATCACCGTGGTCGGCGAGGTGGTCAGGCTCCGGGAGAAACTCCGCTGGTTCGACAACCGGCCGCTGTTCGGCAAGGGGATGCTGGTTACCCGGGCCGCCGATCAGGCCGGCGAATACAGCACCATGCTGGAGGATCTGGGTGCCTCGGTCTGGGAATGCCCCACCATCCGGATCGTTCCGCCCGAGGACCCGACTGACCTGGACAGGGCCATTGGCGAGCTGCACGCCTTTGCCTGGGTCGTCTTCACCTCGTACAATGCGGTACAGGCCTTCTTTGCGCGGCTCCACGAGCTGGGACGCGACAGCCGGGCGCTCGGCCCATGCCGGATCTGTGCCGTCGGCCCCAGGACGGCCGCAGCCCTTGCCCCTTACGGCATACGGGCGGACCTGGTCCCTGCCAGCTACAAGGCCGAAGGGGTGGTGGCGGCATTCCGCGAACTGAACCCCGTCGGAGAGCGCATCCTCTACCCCAAGGCAGACCGGGCGCGCGACGTTATCCCCGCTGGCCTTGCCGCGCTGGGTGCCGAAGTGTCCGATCCGGTGGCATATTGCAACGTCCTCCCGGATGCCGTGCCGGCCGGGGTGATCCAGGCCCTGGAAGAGCGCCGCATCCACTGCGCCACCTTCACCTCATCCTCCACCGTGGACAATCTCGCCCGCCTGCTGGGTGAAAACCGCTTTCTCCACCTCCTGGAAGGGGTAGCCATCGCCGCCATCGGCCCGATAACCGCCAGAACCTGCCGGGAACTGGGGCTTGACGTCTCTATCGAGCCCGAAGAATATACCCTTGCCGCAATGACCCGAGAAATTGTACGATACTTCAGTGTGACTTCATAACGTAAGAGGAGAGTACCATGTTCTACCCCACGTTCCGTGCCCGCCGCATCAGGGGCAAAGAGGTCTTCCGCCGCATGGTCAGGGAAACCACCCTGTCTGCAAACGACCTGATCTATCCCATGTTTTCCGCCTTCGGTAAGGGGATCAGGAAGGAAATCTCTTCCATGCCCGGCATCTACCAGCAGTCCATCGAATATATCGTGGAGGAGGCCCAACAGGCCTATGAGCTGGGTGTCCCGGCGGTGATCCTGTTTGGCATCCCCGAAACCAAGGATGCGGTAGGAAGCGATGCCTATGCCGAGCACGGCATCATCCAGGAGACGATCCGTGCGCTGAAGAAGCAGGTGCCGGGCCTGGTGGTCATCACCGACGTCTGCATGTGCGAATATACCGACCACGGCCACTGCGGGATCATCAAGGACGGCGACGTCGACAACGACGCCACCCTGGAGCTCTTGGCCCAGGAGGCCCTTTCCCATGCCAGGGCCGGCGCCGACATGGTTGCCCCGTCGGACATGATGGACGGCCGGGTCATGGCCATCCGAGAGATCCTGGACAATAACGGCTTCACCCATATCCCGCTCATGAGCTACGCGGTGAAATACGCCTCCGGCTACTACGGCCCGTTCCGCGAGGCAGCCGAATCCACCCCCCAGTTCGGCGACCGCCGCTCCTACCAGATGGACCCCGGCAACCGGCTGGAGGCGATCCGCGAGGCTCAGATGGACGTGGAAGAGGGGGCCGACATCATCATGGTCAAGCCGGGGCTCCCCTACCTGGACATCATCCGGGAGATTCGCAACCAGTTCAACCTGCCGGTGGCTGCCTACAACGTCTCGGGCGAATACAGCATGATCAAGGCCGCCGGCAAGATGGGCTGGATCGACGAAGAGCGGGTCATCATGGAGACCATGCTCTCCTTCAAGCGGGCCGGTGCCGACCTGATCCTCACCTA
>JACRPV010000241.1 GCA_016223015.1 Geobacter sp.
CCGCTGTATGAGGCGGTGGATTTCATCAAGGCCGGGTTCAAGCAGGAGATGAAGGCTGCGTTGGTGCTCGACGGCATCAAGCTGGAGTCGGGCGAGAGTCGTGAGCTGACGGTTACGTTCCAGCTCAAGGACGAGGCCATTGCACGCCAGGAGCTGTTCCTGCGCGGGGACCTGATCAATAACGAGCTTGAAACCTCTGATTCGTTCGTCTCCGCCCTGGCTCAGGTTGCCGGCATCAGCGGCGTCACGGCCCGCACCACGGCAGAGCGGCTGGTGGTGATTCCCGGCCAGACCGTCACCATTCCCCTCATTGTTACGAATACCGGCAACCAGCGCGAGGATTTCACCATCCGGCCGACCATGCCGGACACGCTCTCCTATACCGTCTATCAGGACCTGAACCGCGACGGGATCCGCCAGCCCAACGAGCCGGTGATCAATCATGTCGGGCCGCTGGCCCCCCGTGAAGAGGCATACGTGGTGTTCGAGCTGAAGACGCCGTCCAGCGAGAGCGACGGTTCCGTCATGCCGATGAGCGTTGCCTTTGAGCCGGAAAGTGTGCGGAGCAAGAACGCGGTGGTTAATCTGAAGATCGCCTATTCCCGGCCGCTGGTCGAGCTGGCCATGACCGGCCGGGGGGGCAGGCTCCGTCCGGGCGAGGTGGCAACCTTTGATCTCACCTGCATCAACCGCGGCTCCAGCATCGCACGGGTCGTGGAGCTGCAGACCATTCTTCCCGAGGCGCTCGAGCTGGTGGCATCCGATCCGGCCGTGAGCCGGGGGAGAGCCGGCGAATATGCCTGGAAGTTCGAAGAACTGGGCGCCGGGGAGAAGAAGGGGGCGCGGGTCTCCATCCGGGTCAAGTCCGGTGTCGCCGTCGGCACCAACCTGCAGGTGAAAAACCTGCTCCGCTACCAGGATCAGTTGGGCAATACCTACTAACCGCAGGCAAGATATGACAACACAAAAAGGGCGATCGGATGATCGCCCTTTTTGTGTTCAGACCGTAGTTTTCAGAATGCTGCGGGGGAGGTCCCGAACAGAGGGATTGCCCTGCGCAGCAAGGTGGCCTATTCGGCAGGTGCCGGAGCAGCAGGAGCCTGAACCGCCGGTTCAGGAACCGTTATCGCTTCGATGCTGCTGTGTCCGAGCTGTTCCACGGCGATGGCATCCAGAGGGGTGTCGGTGAGAAAGACCTGGGCCCGCTTCTGCGGCAGTGACGTCAGGAAGCCGGTCATCTCGCGAGCCCCGTTCTCCCCTCCGGCCGGCATGAACCGGAACTTGCCGGAGGTGAAGGGGAGTTCTAATCCCGTCAGGATCTGTGTGGCAAGGGAAGCAAACCCACCATCCCGGTTCAGCTCGATGATTGTGTAGCCGGCCATTGCCAGGAGTCGCAGCATGGTATAGGCAAAGGGGTCCTGTTTCCCCCGTGTCAGGATGAAGCGTTTTCCCTCTTTCTCCACGTAACAATCCACCTTGATGCTGAACCGCTCGCCGTCTTTGGGGCCGGTAGTCCCCTCAATGACCCGATCCCGGCTCCAGGGCAGGGAGAGGGCGGTAAGGATGCCATTCACGATCTGGTCGGGATCGCTGCTGGTGATCGGGTACACGGTTGCACCAGGCTGCTCTGCCGCCGCCGGGGTCGGTTCGGGCACTGCCGGTTTCTCCGCGACAGGGACGATCTCCTCTTTGGCGGGCTCAGGCGCTGTAACCGGTGCTTCGGCTTCTGCAGTTTCTGCCGCCTGCGGGGGATGTGGGCTCTTGTGCGCCTTGTGAGCGGACGATGTTCTGTGTTGCCGCGGTATGCGCAGTTTCTGCCCGATGGTGAGACGGGTGCTGCTAGATAAGCCGTTTTCCCGCATGACGTCGGGAATCAACAGTTCTGCCTGGCGGTTCGACATGCCGAAGTCGCGCATGAGAATCTTGAAGAGGTTGTCGTCGGTTTTCACGGTGTAGATGCTGAAGCTGTCTGTGGCAGCAGGTTGCGTTTCGTCACGGTGGTCGGCTGGAGCCTGTTTGGCTGCAGTTGCCCGCTTGGCCGGCTTTACTTTCCGCGCCTTTGTCCCGCCGCTGCGCAGCCTTTCCAGATCCCTGGCGTTGATCTCATAGGGGGCTGGGCCGCCAGCCCACGCCAGGGTTCCGGATGTTACCAAAGTCATGATGAAGCATCCCCATCTTCCGATCTGTCGGGCATCTCTGGTCATGGCAATCCCTTGCGGTCAGACGGAGCTGTGCCTGCATCGTCGAAATAGATGACAAATGCATGCAGCGTCTTGTCCGATCTGCTTTTATAGAGAATTACATGGGATGTTGGGGTGAGCCGCCCTCGTTTCATGAGGAATTCTCCCTTGGTTTCCCTGGATTCTAGACGGTAATCGCTGACTTTCGCCAGATTCTGCAGCACCGAGGTGAAAAATGCCGGGTCGATCCCGGCGTTTCGTCGATCAAGCACCTGCAGCGCTTTCATGACGCCCTGTTCCCGGAAGATCTTGTACTCCCGCGCACTGCTGGTGTAACGTTCCCAGCCGGGGTTTGCTGCGGAGTATCCGGCATCCCGGGCCTGGGCAGGTATGAAAGACGGGAGTGGCGCCGGTGGTGCCCCCATCGGAGCCGTCATGGGCTGAGGCGGGGTTGGCCTGCCGGCTGCCTTGCTCGAAGACGGCGCAGCAGTGGGTATGGGCCGGGCCGACTGCCTGACCAGGAGGAAAGCGCCCGATCCCAGGATAGATGCGGCGGCAATGATAGCGAGAGCCATTTTGACGCGCTTCTTTTCCCATTGGATCGGGGGGGGGCTGCTGGAGAGGATCGTTGCCTGCCGGGGGAGCGGATCATCAAGGGCTGCCGTCTCCTGGGCGTGTCGGGTGTCGTCGTCCATGAATCCGGTGCCGGCCCCGGAAACGGGTCGTGCCGAAGAAAGGGTGACGCTGGCGACATCTGCATCTGCAACCGGTGGCGTATACGTGATCGCGACAGCTGCTTTGTCGGTTTGCGGCGGCTCTTCCGCTCCGGCCTGCCCCAAAGCGGCAATCTGGTCGGCAATGATCTCGCAGATGGCGTCGGACAGCTCTGTATCGGAAACGGAGACGTCCAGTTCGATATCGCCGGTCGTTTCGCTACGCGGGGTGTCTGCACCGCCGTCGGTAAAGAGTACGAGGCGCGTGGCAGCGTTGAGCTGACTCCGCACATGGCGGACGAGGATCGACCCGGATAATCCTGAAAGACGGTTCTGCAGGAAAAGGATATCGGGGAGATCACTGCCGATCTCCTGCAATCCCTGGTTGAGACTGGTGGCAATCCGGAAGGTCCCCTCCTGCAGGTCGCAGGCGGACGACACGATGGTGTGCAGCCGCGGCTGATCGGATATGAGAAGAACGTTGAACATGGCACTCCTGGCTGGGACCGTCAAAACGGACCTATTCTAAAGGAGTGACGGCAGGTTGGCAACAGTAATTGCACGGCAGCTGGGGTGAGAAATCGGAGCTGTTACTACGCATCGCCGGTTTCGCGGATGATGACCGTGAACATGCGATGCCCGGCGCTGAGCGTTGCCGAGAGCGCCAGTTCCACAGACGTGCGATGGCCGCGGATGTCCTTGAAGACATAGGGGACGACCTCGCCGCTCCACGCCGTGTCCATAGCGGCCCGTTGGTCGATCTCCTGGCGCAGTTGGTTCCCCTGGATCAGAAAGTCGTAGAAGCTGATCCCGAGGAGATCCGAGGTGGGAAGGCCGAAAAGACGTTCGGCTGCCCGGTTGGCAATGACGATCTTGCCGTCCCCCAGGAAGGTGACGATGGCGGACTGGGCCATTTCGATCATGTTTCTGTAGCGTTCTTCCGATTCCTGGCGCTGGAGGGTCCGCTGTTCCATCTCCTCCATCATGGCGTTGAAGGCGGTGATGAGCTGGCCGATCTCGTCCTTTGTGGCGGCCTGCAGCCGTTGGTTGAAGCTGCCGGTCAGGGTGACCTGGTTTATGGAATCCGAAAGGCGCAGAACCGGGCTGATAATGGTGCGTCTGATCAGGCTGCCGAGAAGGATGATGATGAGGAAGACCAGTCCGCCGCTGAACAGGATGTCGCTCAGGAGGTTGCGGCCGATGGTCCGGTAGAGCTCGGCCATGGGGATCGAAACGGAAACCGCGCCGATGACCTCTCCGACATGGTAGTTATAGGAAAAATGGCCGCGAGGGAAGCGCAGCTGGATGTAGGAAGGGGCGGAATCGTAATTGCCGTGGCATTCAAGGCACGATTCCTCCGCAATCATCGGCAGCATGTAGCGAAGAACCTTCTGGCCGTTCACCCTGACAATCTGGTGTTTCTCGCGGGCCGGACCCTTGGCGAATGCCTTGAGTTCTTCCGCTTCGTAGGGGTCGGGACTGTTATGGGGATTGCGATAACGGAGTGAGACCTGCCTGATGGTGAATTTGCTGTCCTTGCTGATGCGCAGGGCAACCTGTGTTGCCGCAACCTGCGGGATGAGTGCAGGGTTGGTGCGGGCCTCACCTTTCAGCACGTCGGAGAGGTAGGTGCGGGTTTCGATGATCTGGCGGGCCATGGTGCGGGAATAATCTATGGCATCGCGCAGGATGAGTGATTGCTGCCGCAGATAGTCGTCGATGGCGTTGGACACAAGAATGGCGATGAAGATCGATGCCAGGATGATGTTGAACTTGGCATTGAGCCGCAACGAGCTGAAAATGGACATGCAGACCTCCACCAACGGGCATATCAGGACAGTATACCCGCCGGCAGGGGATGTGCAAGGAAGCCCGTTTCTCGATGGTGGCCGATGCAGGGCTGGTCCGAGCCCACCGTTTCGGGGGCGCCTGCAGGGCGACCGGCCCGGCTTTGCCCGTTGGATTTATGAGGGGAAAAACACCCTTTTCATCCTGGGAGGAGTATGCTACAGTGCACCGTTCGCAGCCCAGTCATGTCCAAATTCCATTGATAATTCCATTATGTTCGCTCATCCATGGCCAAAATTCTCTGCATAGCCAATCAGAAGGGCGGGGTGGGAAAAACCACCACCGCCGTAAACCTGGCAGCTTCGCTGGCCGCGGCAGAAAAGCGGACACTGCTCGTGGATATAGATCCGCAGGGCAATGCGGGGAGCGGCGTCGGGATCGACAAGGCCTCCCTTGAAGAATCGATCTACGATGTCCTGATCAACGACGTTGCTCCGTCGCAGGTGATTGTTCCCACCGGGCTCCCCTTGCTCAACCTCCTTCCCTCCACGCCGGATCTGGCCGGTGCCGAGCTGGAACTGGTCTCAACCCCGGAGCGGGAGCTCAAACTGCGCCAGGCGCTGGCGACTATTGATGCTGACTACGATTATATCCTCATCGACTGCCCCCCTTCGCTGAATCTCCTGACGGTAAATGCCCTGACCGCTGCTGCATCGGTGCTCATCCCGATCCAGTGCGAGTTTTACGCCATGGAAGGGCTTTCGCAGATCCTGACGACCATTCGCCTGATACAGAAAGGGCTGAATTCCCGGCTGACTATTTCGGGGATATTGCTCACCATGTACGATGCCCGCAACAATCTGGCCCGGCAGGTGAGCGAGGAGATTCGCACACACTTCCCGCGGGAGACCTTTGCAACGGTGATCCCGCGGAATGTCCGGCTCTCTGAGGCCCCGAGCCACGGCAAGCCGATTATTATATACGATATTGCCTCCCGGGGGGCTGCCAGTTATCTTGAGTTGGCCCGGGAGCTGCTCCAGCGGGAGGGTGCGCATGGTTAAGAAGACCGGCCTCGGTAAGGGGATGGCAGCGCTTCTGCCGGTGAAGGAGACGGAACAGGGGACCTTTTTCTCCTGCCCCATCGAAGAGATCAGGCCGCATCGGGGACAGCGGCGCAAGACCTTTTCTCCCGACAAGCTCGAAGAGCTGGCAGCATCCATTCGGGAGAAGGGGATCATTCAGCCGCTGGTCGTGCGGAGGAAGACCGACCACTATGAGCTGATTGCCGGGGAGCGCCGCTGGCGGGCCGCGCAGAAAGCCGGCCTGCGCGAGGTCCCGGTTGTCATCCAGGACGTTTCCGACGATACCGCGCTGGAGATGGCGCTCATCGAGAACA
>JACRPV010000242.1 GCA_016223015.1 Geobacter sp.
GAGTCGGTTGTTGCCGCCAACATGCTCTCCGGCCTGGCTGAAGAGCTGCAGCGGCTGGTGCGGCAGTTCAAGGTCTAATCCGGGTGCGGCACCCATGAACTGAACTTCAAGTTCAAAAGTATTGAGATGCACCCTCAAGGGGGAGCGGGTTATTGACCTGCTCCCCCTTTACTATGTATTTTCGGAAAATATCAACAATCCTGGTAAAATAGTTCGTAGCGAACAAGGCGTTGCTTCTATTTTCTCAAGTTTCCTTATGCATGAACCGAACATTACAAAAGAAGTCGGAAAATATTGAAAATGTGTGGAGGTTCAACTGATTGCATGAGTATTTTTTTATTTTTTAGCCGGATTTCAATGGGGAAATGTCAGGGAAACAGCAGTATCAATCTATCATCAGGAGAGGAGCATATATGAGAATATGGGCTGATTTAAAGGTGAAGGCAAAGATTATGTTCCTCGTACTTGCAGGTTGTCTGGGGCTTGTGATTGTTGGCCTGTTCGGGGTATTGAACATGTCGCGGATGAGCGCGGATGAGGAGCAGCTCAAGGATGGGCTGGAACACGTTGCCCTGCTGCAGGACATGAAAAATCATTTCCTGACCATGCGTCTCGATCTGGTCTATATGATGGCGTTGAAGGACCCGGCCAAGATCGAAGAGAAGGAAAAGGATTTTACTGCCCAGGTGGCGAGCATCAAGGAAAAACTGGCCAAATATGAGAAATTCGATCTGCTCCCGGCTGAGAAGGAGCAGGTAAAATCCTTTATCCAGGGATTTGAGTCGTACGTGGTCGAAGGAACAAAGATGGCGCAGATGGCCAAACAGGTGCACAGCGGAGGGAATGGCGCAGGGATTGATGAGGTGATCGCATTTGCCACCAATACGGTTGCACCAATCTATGCCAAGCCCGCTGCGGTGATCTCCGATATGGTGGCCAACAATATCAAGGTAGCCGATGAACTGTATCAGCATGATGTCAAGAGTTTCAACCGGTCGAGGATGATACTCCTGCTCTCTGTTGTTGTGGTAGTGGTTTGTGCACTCCTTGCCGGCAACCTCATCGCCAATTCAGTATCCCGGCCGCTGCAGTCGGTGTTCGGGACCCTCAAGGAAGTGGCGGCTGGAAACCTGGCGGCACGTTCCGACATCACCAGCCGCGACGAGATGGGGATGCTGGCTGCAGAAGTGAACGAAACCTGCGGTAAACTGCGGGAGGTGATCTCCATGGTGGCGAGCAACAGTGAGCGGGTCGCCTCTGCTGCGACCCAGCTCCACTCCACCTCGGCGGAGATGGCCAGCGGCGCCGAGGAGATGGCGGCCCAGGCGAGCACCGTTGCCACGGCCAGCGAAGAGATGTCTGCCACCAGTGGCGACATCGCCAATAGTTGCCATGCCGCGGCAGACGGGGCACTGCATGCCAGCCAGACCGCGCAGGACGGTTCTGCGGTGGTTGAGAACACCGTCCAGGTGATGAGCCGGATTGCCGGGCGGGTGCAGGAGACGGCCAAGACCGTGGAGAGGCTGGGAGCACGGAGCGACCAGATCGGCGAGATCATCGGCACCATCCAGGACATAGCCGACCAGACCAATCTCCTGGCGCTGAACGCGGCCATCGAGGCGGCGCGTGCCGGTGAGCAGGGTCGGGGTTTTGCGGTGGTGGCCGACGAGGTGCGGGCGCTGGCCGAACGGACCACCAAGGCGACCCGCGAGATCGGCGAGATGATCAAGGCGATCCAGAACGAGACCAAGGCAGCGGTGGCAGCCATGGAGGAAGGGGTGCGCGAGGTCGAGAGCGGCACCATGGAGGCGTCCAAGTCAGGTGAAGCGCTGCAGGCGATCCTGGAGCAGATCAATGCGGTGAACATGCAGGTAAGCCAGATCGCGACGGCAGCAGAAGAGCAGACAGCCACCACCGCCGAGATCAGCAACAACATCCAGCAGATCAACGACGTGGTGCAGCATACCGCGCATGGTGCCCAGGAGTCGGTTGTTGCCGCCAACATGCTCTCCGGCCTGGCCGAAGATCTGCAGCGACTGGTGGGGCAGTTCAGGGTGTAGGCCGTTGTTGTTACCTTCTGCCGGTCTGGAGGCAATGCTCTGAGATTGAAAGGACTGGTGGCCTGTCTTAAAAATCCTGATATCCCATAGGGGCTGAAGATATCGTGACGGCATTGTATTAAATCAATAAGTGATATCACACTCTATATCATAATGTGATTCTGCATATAAGGGCAAACCACAAAAGGTTTGTCCTTTTTTATATAATATGATTTTGTGTTAAATGTCTTAAGCTTAAACAAGCAAAGAGGTATGTGACACTCATTAACATATTGTGTATACACAAAAATACATTAGCATCTATTTACAATTACATGTAAGCTGTAATAATAGTGCTGTGCGATAAAAGTATAAACCTGGTCGTACATTGTTGTCATGTATGTAGATGTGTCTCAAGTTCTGCCATCGCTTCTCTTATCGTGTAACGGACGAATCATGAATGAGCCGCTGCTTTGCGTACAACTTGAGTCGGCACGGGAGCATGAGCGAAAGGCGATCTCCAGGGAGATCCACGATGAGCTGGGACAGTTGCTGACAGGGCTTGCGTTCGAGATTTCGTGGCTGCACAGGAAGTTGCCGGCGGAAAACAGAGAACTTGTTGAGCGGATCAAGGGGATGAAGGCTCTTGTCGATGCCGGTATCAAGGGAGTGCAGAAGATTTCGGCAGGCCTGCGTCCCCGGCATCTGGACGATCTTGGCATGAGAGCAGCCCTTGACTGGGAGGCCAGTCAGTTTGCCAATCGGACGGGTATCCGGTGTACGCAGGCAATCGACATCAGCGACTCCGATCTCCCGCCAGACTATGCAGCAGAAATATTCCGGATCTTTCAGGAGGCCCTCACCAACGTCGCCCGCCACAGTCTGTCAACAGACGTCGCGATTTCTCTGAAGCACACCAGGGGAGCGTTGGAATTGGAGATACGCGACAATGGCAGAGGGATTTCCCAACACGAAATCGATTCTCCCTGTGCATTTGGTCTGTTGGGAATGCGGGAGCGAGCAGAGATGCTGGGCGGTAAGCTGCGGATATCGGGGAATCACGGAACAGGGACAACGGTGACGGTCACCATCCCTCTGGAAGAAGAGGAGATCCGACAACATGCGTATCCTGATAGTAGATGATCATGCCATTGTCAGAAGAGGATTGGCTCAAATTCTTCTCGATGCCTTTGATGGGTTATCCCGGCATGAAGAAGCAAAAGATGGCCAGGAGGCATATGCAAAGGTCGTTGATCATGACTTTGATCTGGTGCTGATGGACATATCCCTTCCGGGGAGAAACGGACTGGAGGTATTGAAACAGCTCAAACAGATAAAACCGCAGTTGCCGGTCTTGATGCTCAGCATGCACCCGGAAGAGCAGTATGCAGTCCGGGCCTTGAAGGCCGGCGCTGCAGGGTACCTGACCAAAGGGAGTGCGCCGGATGAACTGGTAGCCGCTGTCAGGAGAGTCTTGCAAGGAGGGAAATATGTCAGCCCGACATTGTCTGAGCTGCTGGTGTCGGAGCTGGCAAATGGCATGCAGTGCAAGGAGAGGCATGAATCGCTTTCTGACCGGGAGTTCCAGGTCGGCTGTCGGATCGCATCAGGCAAGACCATTACGGAGATCGCAACGGATCTGGTTCTGAGTGCAAAAACCGTCAGTACCTACCGGACACGGATCCTGGAAAAAATGCAGATGAAGAGCAACGCCGAAATAACCACCTATTTTATCCGGAATGGTCTTGTGGATTGACTCCTGGCTGCAGCCCCTACGGTCTGTAGGGATAGTGCTTACACAGAACGGCCTGTTTTCTGACGGTATTTTCAGCAGTGCACCGTCTTCAGTAAGCCTCCCCATTTCCGAAGAGCCATCTAGTGCACGTTCGGTGCATGAAGTCAGACGCGGAAAGGGAGGAGAGTCTATGTTGCGCAATGTAAAAATCGGGGTACGTCTTGTGGGAGGTTTCTTCCTGGTTGTGTTGATTACTGCGATAATCGGCACGTTGGGCTTCATCGACATTAAGAAGCTCGATGAAGCCAGCCTGGCCCTTTATGAGAAGGGGGTTTGTCCCCTGGAAGCAGTGGGGGAGATCAGCACCGCATTCCAGCGTCTCCGCGTCAACACCAGAGATATCATCATGGCGACAGATGGCGAAGAGGTGGATGAGCATGGAGCATTGATCAGGAAATATCGCGAAGAGATTGATGCTACGGCAATAGAACTTGAAAAGGGCCTGCCGGACAACGAGTCGAAAAAACTGTTTGCCACCTTTGTAGAAACGCGAAAGAGCTATACCTCCCATCTCGACAAGATCGTCGAACTGGCGCGGGCAAACAGGGATAAGGAAGCCCAACTCTACATGGAAGGTACCGCCGCCAGGCAAGCCGCAGATAATGAGATGGCTGCCATCGACAGCCTGTCGGCATATCTGGTCAAGAGCGTGGGAGCCGTTGCGAACCAGAACCATATTCTCAGCACACGAAGCGGTTGGATCATTACGGCACTCACTCTGACAGGGGCGATTGTTGCCTTTGTGCTGGGCCTGTTGCTCAGCCGCTCCATAACGGTTCCGTTGCGTTCATTGACAGCCCAGTCGACGCAGATTGCCTCCGGAGACCTGAGCGTGAAGATCACGCATACCTCTGGCGACGAGATCGGCCAGTTGAGCGATGCGTTCCGAAACATGGCGGAAAACCTGCACACAACCATCAAAGAGGTAGCAGAGACATCGACCCAGGTTGCCTCTGCTGCCAATCAGCTGATGGCCAGCGCAGAGAGGATTGCAACTGGTGCCGAAGAAGTGGCTGCCCAGGCGGGCACAGTGGCGACAGCAGGAGAAGAGATGGCAGCCACCAGTGCCGACATTGCCCATAATTGCCAGATGGCGGCCGAAGGTAGCCATCATGCGAGCAACACCGCCACTGCCGGAGCAGAGGTGGTCAATCTTACCGTGTCGGTGATGGGGCAGATTGCCGGGCGAGTCAAGGATACGGCGAGTGCTGTCGAAGGGCTCGGTTCCCGTAGCGATCAGATTGGTGCAATTATCGGTACCATCGAGGATATTGCCGATCAGACCAATCTTTTGGCGCTCAACGCTGCGATCGAAGCGGCGAGGGCCGGTGAGCAGGGGCGTGGATTTGCCGTAGTTGCCGATGAGGTCCGGGCTCTTGCCGAACGGACCACCACGGCGACCCGTGAGATCGGCGAGATGATCAAGGCGATCCAGTCCGAGACCAAGAGTGCTGTGACAGCCATGGAAGAAGGTGTCCGTGAGGTGGAACACGGTACCGATGAAGCAGCAAAATCAGGACAGGCACTCTCCGAGATCCTGGCGCAGATCAACAGCGTGGTCATGCAGGTGAACCAGGTGGCTACTGCTGCCGAAGAGCAGACAGCCACGACTGGCGATATCAGTAAAAACATCCACCAGATTACCGAAGTGGTGCAGGATACGGCCAACGGCGCCCACGAATCGGCCACTGCCGCGGGGCAACTGGCAGGCCTGGCAGAAAGCATGCAACGCCTTGTCGGACAATTCAAATTGGCAGCCTGATACTCGCTGGGAAATTCGCGCAGCCCAAAAGAATCGCCATGAGAGACGAAAGGGTTGTTCATAGAAAGAATAGAGAATATATGATCATTCTCCTTAAGTTTTAGACTGTTTGGCCGAAAAATGAGGTAAATGCGTTTTGTATAGTCTGATATTGTCGGAGTACGTATTAAGGGAGGTTGGACATGGCATTCGATGTTTCAACACAGGTACGGAGCAGTGGGACGGGCGATTCCCTTCACATGGTCGGGTTTACCGTTGGCGGAGAGGAGTTCTGCATCGACATCCTCAAGGTGCAGGAGATCATCCGGATGGTGGACATCACGGTGATGCCCAATGCCCCTGACTACGTCGAGGGGGTCATTAACCTGCGCGGCAAGATCATCCCCATCATCGATTTCCGCAAGCGGATGCACCTGCCCTTTGCGGATAACATCAACGAGCAGAACCGCCGCATCGTGGTGGTGTCGTTCGGCAAGGTAACGGTCGGCCTGGTGGTGGACAAGGTCTCGCAGGTGATGAAACTCAATGCGGACCAGGTTTCGGCTACGCCGGACGTGATCAAGGGATTCGATTCCGAATGCCTGATGGGCGTCGGCAGGGCAGCGGACAGGCTGTTGATCCTGCTCGACGTGGAGAAGATGTTTCGCCAGGATGAGTTTGAAGGGCTTGCCGACGCAGCCTGACGGGCTCTTGTCAGCGATGGGAAACGGAAAGGGCGGCCACTGTGCCGCCCTTTCCGTTTTTTTATGCCTTTGAAAGCTTGCCCCAGTGAGCGAAGCTCGTTATTGCCGTTCAGCGATTTCAGAGGTATGATCTTTTGAAAGGTTGTGTGCTCATTTGGAGATCGCAGAATTTACGTCCAGGAACCGGGATGGGTGTCTCGCGGTTTTCAGTGCAACGTACATAAATACTTCCAGGGGGAAGAGTCATGCGTTATCCCGATACTGCCAATCTGCCGTTCAATGCGACTCTGCTCGGGGACGAATTCATAAGAGGGCTGCCGGACCAATCACCACAGGGTGAGGGACCGTATGCGGTAATAATGGGCGGTTCTCTGGTTGTCGAAGAGACTGATGGCGTCTGCTCCCTGCCGCGACGTCTGCCGGCCGGCTGGAAGTCGAAGAGCCGTGAGCCGCTGTTTATCGGCTACTGGAGGGGAGAGCCGCTACGAATCCTCCGCATCGGCAAGGATACGGTTGTTGAGCCACCGTACTCGGTGGAGCCTTTCAATGCCGTCAAGGAACGGTTGGATGACAGTCTTCTCACCATTGGCGGCCTTGCCCAGCAGATCCTCCACTGGGAGCGGTTGAGCAGGCTCTGCGCGCGGTGCGGTGTCCATACCAGCCGGGTTCGCGGCACCTGGGGGAAGCAGTGCCCTGCGTGTGGTCACGAACAGTATCCTGCCATCCATCCCTGTGCCATCGTGCTGGTGAAGCGGCACGACGAATTTCTGCTCATCCACAAGGCGACCTGGCCCGAAGGCCGTTACAGCCTGGTGGCCGGTTTCCTCGACTTCGGCGAATCGCTGGAGGAGTGTGCCGTCCGCGAGGTGCGGGAGGAGACTGGCGTGGCCGTCAGTAACGTCCGCTATGTGGGAAGCCAGAACTGGCCATTTCCCAGTCAGCTCATGGCCGGTTTCGTAGCCGATTATGCCGGAGGGGAGATTGTTGTCGATACCAGCGAGATTGAGGATGCCCGCTGGTTTTCTCCTGCCAATCTGCCGGGAGGATTCCCACCTCTCCGCAGCATCGCCCGCTGGATCATCGACCGTTACGCATTACAGCACCCGGAGGTCTCACCATGACTGCTGCCATCACCGCACTGCTTCGCCTTTCACTGGCCTTCTGGGTAGGTGGGGTCGCCATCTTCACCTTTATCCTCACTCCGATCATCTTCAGCAATGAAAACCGGGACGTTGCCGGCAGGATCGTCGGTTATCTCTTCCCCGGCTATTTCCGTTGGGGGCTTGCCTGCGGCGCCGTCGCGCTGGTCTGCCTACTCCTGCAACGCGGTGTGACACGGCATTTCATCGTTGCCGTGGTACTTTTGGCGGTCATGCTGGCAGCAACGTCGTTCCAGGCCTTCTACATCGAACCGAAAGCCGCTGCCCTGAAAAAGGAGATCCCTTCCTTCCAGACCACGCCGAAGGATCATCCCCTGCGGCGGGAATTCTCCCGTCTGCATGGTATCTCCGCAGTCTGCAATCTGTCGGTTTTCGGGGCGGGTGCGATTCTCGTGGTGCTCTTGTAGCCAATCAGTATTTCGCTCGCTATACTCTTCTCATGAACAAAGCATCGCCCATTCCGCGATATCCTGCCAACCGGCCACTGGAGCTGAATGACAAGGAAAGGCTCGACCCGCTTTTTGCGGAGCTGCAGCCGACAGTGTCAGAGCTGACCTTTGCCGGGTTATTCCTTTTTCGCCATGCCCACGAGTATCGGCTTACACTCGCCGGGGATGCCCTGGTGGTGCTGGGAAAAGGGTATGACGGAGACGCCTGTTTTCTGCCGCCGCTCTCCGGTGATGTCGCAGCTGCCCTGGACATCCTGTTCGGCAGCGGTCTCGTCCTCTACGGAGCGGATGAGTCCTTTGTTCACACCCATCTGTCAGCC
>JACRPV010000243.1 GCA_016223015.1 Geobacter sp.
AAGATTGTTGCCGCTGGTGGCACTGTTGAGGAGATCCAGCCTTGATCGAGGCATTCCAGAATATATTCAGGATCCCTGAGCTGAAAAAAAGGGTCCTTTTCTCACTGGCTATGCTTGCTGTTTACAGGGTTGGATGTCATATCCCGACACCTGGGATAGACAGTATTGCATTGTCACATTTCTTCAAGCAGGCTCAGGGTACGCTCCTTGGTCTGTTTGATATGTTTTCGGGCGGCGCGCTGGAAAGACTCACAGTGTTTGCCCTCGGGATTATGCCGTATATTTCTTCTTCAATTATCTTCCAGTTGCTGACAGTCGTAGTCCCGGCTGTTGAGAAGCTTTCAAAAGACGGGGAATCCGGACGGAAAAAGATCATTCAATATACTCGTTATGGGACCATTGTTCTCAGTGTTATCCAAGGCCTCGGAATAAGCATCGGGCTGGAAAGCATGAGAGGGCCTGCAGGCGAGTTGGTTGTGCCGAGTCCTGGCTGGAGTTTCCGAGTCATGACAGTTATCACCCTGACGGCAGGCACAGCATTTATCATGTGGCTTGGTGAGCAGATGTCCGAAAAGGGCATCGGGAATGGAATTTCTCTGATAATCTTTGCAGGCATTGTGGCGAGGATTCCTACAGCGCTTTTGAACAGCGTCCGTCTTCTGAAGAGCGGTCAACTTTCGCTTTTTATCATCCTGTTTGTGCTTGCGTTGATGTTTCTTGTCATTGCTGCAATAGTTTATGTTGAGCGTGGACAGCGAAGATTGCCGATTCACTACGCAAAGCGTGTCGTTGGTTTGAAGACCTTCAGTGCGCAGACATCTCACCTCCCTCTCAAGGTAAACATGGCTGGAGTCATCCCGCCGATTTTTGCGTCATCTATCATTATGTTTCCAGCAACGATTGGGAACTTTATAGATATCCCGTGGGTCCAACAGGCAGCTAAGAGCCTTACCCCTGGGAACTGGGCCTATAATATATTTTATGTTGCATTCATCGTGTTTTTTTGCTACTTCTACACGGCTGTCACATTTAATCCTGTCGATGTGGCGGAAAATGTGAAAAAGCATGGTGGATACATCCCTGGGATTCGGCCTGGTAAAGAGACGTCGGACTATATTGATAAAGTCCTGACAAAGCTTACTTTTGCCGGAGCTGTCTATATTTCATTGGTTTGCGTCCTCCCGTCGATTCTGATCGGTAAGTTTAATTTGCCTTTTTATTTCGGTGGGACGGCTCTGTTGATTGCAGTTGGTGTGGGTATGGACACTGTTGCCCAGATTGAGTCTCATCTTATAACGCGGAGTTATGAGGGTTTCATGAAGGGTGTCAAAATCAAGGGTAGGAAGTAGGTTAACGCTGTCATGAATCTCGTACTTCTTGGTCCTCCTGGTGCAGGGAAGGGAACGCAGGCAAAGCTTCTTGTTAAGGCATTGTCGATCCCGCAGATCTCGACCGGTGATATATTGCGTGCGGCTGTCAAGGAACAGACTCCCATGGGTGCAAAGGCAAAGGCATTCATGGATGATGGCTTGCTAGTTCCGGATGCGGTTGTTGTGGGAATTGTCGAAGAGCGTTTGGCAAAGCCTGATTGTGTGGCCGGATTTATTCTTGACGGTTTTCCTCGTACCGTGAGTCAGGCTGATTCGTTACGTTGCATGCTTGAAGGACAGGCAAGGTCAATTGAGCACGTGATTTCAATATCGGTAGACAATGATGAGCTGCTTGGTCGAATTACTGGTCGCCGGACGTGCAAAGGGTGTGGGAAGGGTTACCATATATGTTTTGACGCGCCTCGCGTGCCTGGAAAATGCGACGAGTGTGGTGCTGAACTCTTTCAGCGCGACGATGATCGCGAGGAGACCATGCGTAAGCGTCTCGAGGTATATGATCTGCAGACTGCACCGCTGATAGATTATTATAGGAACGCATCGTTGCTTCGCGATGTTCGCGGAGTTGGGAGCATAGAGTCTATACAGCATCAGATTCTTTCCATTGTTCAGGGTGATGTTGGGTGATAGTTCTCAAATCTCCTCAGGAAATCGACCGGATGAGGGTCTCCTGTAGGATAGTTGCCGAGATTCTCCTTATTTTGGCTGAGAACGTTGTCCCTGGTGTTACGACTGGCTCGCTCAACAAGATTGCGGAGCGAGAGGCAGCAAAGCGAAAGGCTGTGCCGGCGTTCAAGGGTTATAGTGGCTACAAGTACTCGCTCTGTTGCTCAGTGAACGAGCAAGTGGTACATGGTATGCCCAGTTCACGAGTTCTGCTGGCAGGTGACATACTGAGTCTTGATTTTGGTGTTATTGTTGACGGCTTTTACGGGGATGCAGCGCTTACGGTCCCTGTCGGGAATGTAACTCCTTCAGCCCAAAAGCTGTTGCAGGCGACTGAAGAGTCACTTTATGCCGGTATAGAGGCAGCTCAGCCCATGGGGCGGTTGTCGGATATATCATACGCGGTTCAGAGTTATGTAGAGTCCCGTGGATTTAGTGTGGTGCGGGATTTTGTGGGTCATGGCATAGGCCGAAGCCTGCACGAGAGCCCTCAAATACCCAACTATGGACAGCCAGGAAAAGGTGTCAAGTTAAAGCCTGGGATGGTCTTGGCCATAGAGCCGATGATCAATGAGAAAGGCTATGAGGTTGAGGTTCTTGATGATGGCTGGACGGCAGTAACTTGTGATGGTGGCCTCTCCGCGCATTTCGAACATACCGTTGCCATAACGGACAATGGACCTGAAATACTGACAAGGGTATGACCTTGTTTCTGAAAGGATACCAACGGATGAAAGTACGGGCATCAGTAAAACGAATCTGTGATAAGTGCAAGATCATCAAGCGCAAGGGTGTTGTGCGAGTGATCTGTGATATCCCTAAACATTCGCAGCGTCAAGGCTAAGAGCCTTTAGAGGAGGATTTAACATTGGCACGCATTGCAGGAATTGACCTTCCGAAAAATAAGCGTATTGAGATTGCTCTGACATATATCTACGGTATCGGGCGCTCGACAGCGCAGCAGATATTGTCTGGCAGCGGTATTGATTTCAATACTCGTACCGACGGGCTTACAGAAGCTGAAGTCGCGCGGATACGCGAGTATATTGATAAGAACATCAAGGTCGAGGGCGATCTCCGCAGAGATGTGTCGATGAATATCAAGCGACTGATGGACCTCGGATGCTACCGCGGTCTCAGGCACAGAAAAGGACTCCCTGTACGGGGGCAGCGTACCAAGACCAATGCAAGGACGCGTAAAGGGCCTGCCAGGACAGTTGCAGGCAAGAAGAAATAGGAAACGTAATACGTGAGAGTGGAGGGATAATGGCAAGCCCAGCGAAGCGCGTTGTTAAGAAAAAGAAGGAAAAGAAGAATATTCCGAATGGTGTAGCCCATATCCAGGCTACTTTTAACAATACCATGATCACGATTACTGATCAGGTTGGTAATGTTATCGCATGGTCAACGGCAGGGTGCAAAGGCTTCAAGGGGTCGCGCAAAAGCACTCCATTTGCTGCTCAGATAGCCGCAGAGGATTGTGCAAAGAAGGTCCAGGAGCATGGTATGCGTTCCTTGGAAGTTTACGTCAAGGGACCGGGCTCTGGTCGTGAATCAGCGCTTAGAGCACTTCAGGCTGCTGGTCTTCATGTAAGTTTCATCAAGGATGTTACACCCATCCCCCATAATGGTTGTCGTCCGCCAAAACGGAGAAGAGTATAATTCGGCTGCAAATTCGGCTAAGGAGGTTTTGATTGGCTAGATATACGGGTCCATCCTGCAGACTCTGCAGGAGGCAAAATATGGAGCTCTTTCTTAAGGGAGAGCGCTGCTATACGGATAAGTGTGCAATAAAACGTAGAAACTATCCTCCTGGTCAGCATGGCCAAGGGCGAGCAAAAGTTTCTGATTATGGCGTTCAGTTGCGCGAAAAGCAGAAAGTCCGTCGAATTTACGGCATTCTTGAAAAACAGTTCAGATCCTATTTCGAGAAGGCTGAGCGCATGAAAGGTGTGACTGGCGAGAATTTGCTCGTACTTCTTGAGCGGAGACTCGACAATCTTGTGTACCGACTCGGTTTTGCTTCTTCACGTATAGAAGCTCGCCAGCTCGTCAAACACGGGCACTTCACGCTCAATGGGAGAAAGGTCAATATTCCGTCAATTCTTGTCAAGATTGGCGATACCATTGAATTGCGAGAAAAGAGTCGGAAGATAACGCGCGTGAACGATGCGCTGGATAGCGTCGTGCGGCGTGGTATTTCACAATGGTTGGAGCTGGACAAGGACGCATATCGGGGCGTGCTCAAGTCCCTTCCTGTTAGAGAAGACATCACTATGCCTATTCAAGAGCAATTGATCGTCGAACTCTACTCCAAGTAACGGCTACGCAATCCGCGACAGGGAGGAATTCATGTATAAGAACTGGCGTGATCTGATACGCCCAAAGAAGATCCAGGTTGAATTGGAGACTCTTTCGCCTACATATGGTAAGTTTTATGCCGAGCCTTTTGAACGTGGCTTTGGAACAACGCTCGGAAATTCGCTGAGAAGAGTGCTCCTTTCATCATTACAGGGAGCTGCCATAACATCTGTTAAAATTAAAGGGGTTTTGCATGAGTTTTCTGCAATCCCGGGTGTAACAGAAGACGCGACTGATATCATTCTTAATCTCAAGGGTGTGCGTCTCAAGATGCATGGTCATGAGTCTCGTACGATTCGGGTCATACATCGTGGAGAAGGTATCATTAAGGCCGGAGATATCGTTACCGACCCCAATATTGAAATCCTTAACCCGGGTCACCACATTGCCACCAGCTCCAAGGACGCCAATCTCGAAATGGAGATGGTTGTCAGGATGGGCAAGGGGTATGTACCTGCGGACAGGAATCGCGACGAAAAGGCATCTGTAGGTACCATGCCGATAGATTCCATTTTTTCTCCTATTTCAAAGGTCAATTTCCAGGTCACTAACGCGCGTGTCGGTCAGATAACAGATTATGACAAACTCACTGTAGAAGTATGGACCGACGGAAGTGTAAAACCTGATGATGCTATTGCCTATGCTGCCAAGATTCTCAAGGAGCAGTTGACCATCTTTATCAATTTTGATGAAGAGGTTGAGCAGCCGGAAGAGGTTGAGCACGAAGAGGATTCTGAGCGGATCAACGAGAATCTCTATCGGTCTGTTGATGAACTTGAACTTTCGGTAAGATCTGCCAACTGTCTGAAGAATGCAGGTATAAAACTCATCGGTGAGCTGGTTATCAGGACTGAAGCCGAGATGCTCAAAACGCAGAATTTCGGCCGCAAATCTCTTAATGAGATAAAGGATGTTTTGGCTGATATGGGGCTGTCCCTCGGAATGAAACTTGACAACTTCCCGGATGAGGAAGTCATGCGCAGGCTCCGTGGCGAGCGCAAGGACGAAGAGTAGCCTGCAAGATTGGAATAGAGAAAGGAATCTGTAGTCATGCGTCACGCTAAGGCCGGAAGAAGACTAGGAAGAACAACGAGTCACAGAGTCGCGATGTTCAGAAACATGGTGACATCATTATTGCAGCATGAAAAGATTACAACGACAGATGCAAAGGCGAAAGAGCTTCGCTCTATTGCAGAGAAGATGATTACCCTTGGGAAACGGGGAGATCTTCATGCAATTAGACTAGCATCTGCTTATATTCGCGATAAAAAAGTGGTGACAAAGCTATTTAGTGCCATAGCACCGCGATATAAGGAGCGTGATGGTGGATATACCCGTATTATCAAGCTGGGACAAAGATCCGGCGATAATGCACTCCTTTCCCAGATAGAACTGGTCGAGGAGCTTGTTGAGAAAAAACCCACGAAGAAAATTGCGGTAAAAAAGGCCCCAGTGAAGGTTGATCCTGCGGTCACCACGGCCGCTCAGCCTGTTGCTGAGCAACCGGCTGAGACCGCTACCGTTGATGTTCAGGAAAGCTCTGCAGCAGTTGCGGATGTGCCTGTGACCACAGTGTCTGAAACTGCAGAAACGTGCGAGGCAAAAGCAGACTGACGAAGGTTACAAAATAGTACTACGAAAAGGGGCGCTGAATATCAAATCAGCGCCCCTTTTCTGTATCTAGAGGTAGTCCGTACTACTGACGTTGCAGTAAGGTAATAAGCTAAAAAAAATTAAGTGCGACTGTAACTATTCCGAAACAAAGGGGAAAATATATGGGCAAATTGTGGGCATTCTGCATAAAGAGGGCGGCTCACAAAAGAAAACCTTGTTGTCAACAACCTTATCCACAGATCATCAACATGATTGGTGGATAAGTCATGTCGAAAATACGGTAAGGGCATGAAGTGAACTCATAAGTCAGCGTTTACGTTCTAAAACCTTCGCCTCCTGCCAGAGAGACTCCATTTCGTTGAGAGTGGCGTCTTTCATTGAGATGTTTTGCCCCTGTAGTGTCTGTTCAATATAGGTAAATCGCGAGGTAAAGCGGTCAATCGTTTTACGGAGCGCCTCTTCCGGTGTTAATGATAAAAAGCGGCCTAGATTGACAATTGCAAAAAGAAGATCGCCTAGTTCTGCTTCCATTTCCTCCCGATTGCCACTAGCAACACTCTCCTCAAACTCATGTAACTCCTCGAGCACTTTTGCAAATACTTGATCGCTATCTTCCCAGTCGAAACCGACCCTTGCAGCTTTCTCAGTGATTTTCTGAGCTTTGAGCAGGGCTGGTAGGTGTGGTGGTATTCCCGAGAGAGCAGAGCGTCGTTCATCACCCTTTTCTTGTTGTTTAATCTTTTCCCAGTTTACTATTTGTTCATCACTTGACTTGATGGTGTCATCGCCAAAAACATGGGGGTGGCGACGAATGAGTTTTTCGTAGATTGAAGTCAGAATGTCGTCCATCGTGAATGCGCCACGTTCGTCGGCAATTACGGCATGAAAAACCGGCTGCAACAACAAGTCTCCCAATTCCTCCTTGAGAAGCTCATCGTTATTGGCATCGATCGCCTCAAGCACTTCGTAGCACTCTTCCAGGAGATACCGCTTGAGGGATTCGTGGTTTTGTTCTGCATCCCAAGGGCAACCTGCGGGACCTCGCAAGCGTTTCATGATGGTCATGAGGCGTTCAAAACCGGTTTCATCCATGATAACGATCCTTTTTTGCTTTTCCCAGATAGGCTGAAAGAAATTCATGTTTATAGTCAAGGAAACGATGCTCTTCGATTGCTGTACGAATATCAGCCATCATGTTCAGGTAGAAGTGTACATTGTGAATGCTGGCAAGAACAGCCGAGAGGACTTCATTCGCATTGAAGAGATGGTGTAAGTAAGCACGTGTGAAATTTTTACAGGTGTAGCAGGTGCAATTGGGGTCAACCGGGTAGAAATCACGGCGGTAATTCTTGTTTGTAAGCCTGATTTTCCCACGGTTGGTGAATAGTGTTGCACTGCGTGCGTAGCGAGTGGGAATGACACAATCAAACATGTCAATCCCCCGCTCGACACTTTCCAGGATGTCTTCCGGGAGACCTACCCCCATGAGATAGCGTGGCTTGTCCTCAGGTAGGTGGGGAGCCGTTACTTCGACAACCTGCTTCAGTAGTTCCAATCCTTCGCCGACACTCACGCCGCCAATGGCGTATCCGGGAAAGTCCATGGCGACCAGTTCTTTCGCGCACATGGCACGTAAATCTGAATAGACGCTTCCTTGCACGATGCCGAATAGTGCTTGATCCGTGCGCCGTTGGGATTTTTTGCATAGCTCTGCCCAGCGAAGGGTTTTTCGGGTTGACATTGCTGCATAGCTGCGATCGCAGGGATAGGGGATGCATTCATCGAAAGCCATTATGATGTCTGCGCCGAGTGCTTCCTGAATTGCTATGGCCTTGACCGGGTCGAGATAGATTTCTTCGCCGGTGATTTCGTGCTTGAAATAGGCGCCATCATGCGTAATGCGTTTATTGGGTAGAGAAAAGACCTGAAATCCGCCTGAATCGGTGAGTATTGGTTTGTCCCAGGCCATGAATGTGTGAAGTCCGCCGGCTTTTTCGATAAGGTTTTCACCTGGCCGCAGGTGTAGATGGTAGGTATTGGCAAGAATGATCTGTGCCCCTGTAGCAGAGACCTGTTCGGGAGTCATTGCTTTCATGGCTGCATGGGTGCCGACAGGCATAAAGATGGGAGTTTCGATATCTCCATGCGGAGTGGAAATTCGACCACGTCTGGCTGCTGAAGAAACATCTTTGGCCGCAAGGGTAAAATGGAAGTTGCCTTTTTCTATAAAATGCATTAATTATCCCATTCATAAGAGGGGCTGATGCTGAGCATAAGTATCAGCAAAACAATCTTATTAGCAGATTGAGCTGGAAAATGCAACAGCATGCCAGACGTGGATTTGTGCGGTTTTTTGTTGCATTTTGTTAAAACGACGTTTAGTATACAGTATACACGACGCATATTAGTTACTGCTAATGAAGTGAGAAGGTCTCCAATTCGTTCAATAAAAATGGTCAAGGAGGTACGTATGTGCACGATCAACGAATGGCGAGCGCCCCCTCGATGTACTTCTGAGCCGTTCTTAACGGGATAGCAGCAGCTATTTCGTCTCCCGGCGTATCGGACATTCCACACAATCTTCTGTACGTGCAATGCGAGAAATCTCAAGGTAAAAGGATACCAATATGCAGATACTTACAAGTTCAGTGGGCAGAAAGATTCTGATGGCGATCACCGGCCAGTTGATGGTCCTTTTCGTTGTCGTGCATCTGCTCGGCAATTCCTCGATCTACATCGGGGCAGACGGCATCAATGCCTATGCCAAGCATCTCCACGACCTGGGACCGCTGGTCTGGGTATTTCGCCTCGCAATGTTGAGCCTACTCTCCGTCCATGTCCTTTTCGGCATTCAGCTGACGCTGGAAAACAGTGCCGCATCCCCTCAGGCCTATGCAGTGAAGAATTATCGCAAGGCGACGTTCGCCAGCGACAACATGATCTGGACTGGCCTTCTGATCCTGGTGTTCCTTGTGTATCACCTCATGCAATTCACTGCGAGAGTTACACCGGATATCGTGCAGGGGGTTGATACCGCGGGAAGATATGATGTCTTCACCATGGTTCTCACCAGCTTCCAAAAGGGAGGGATTGCCTTCATCTATGTGGCAGCGATGGTTGTTCTCTTCCTGCACCTTAGTCACGGCATCCAGAGTTTCTTCCAAACTGTGGGTTGGAATAACGACAAGACACTGCCGGTTATTACCAAGTTGGCCAAGGTTGTGGCCGTTGTCTTCCTGGTTGGCTACAGTTCCATTCCAGTCTTTATACTTACCGGCATTCTGAGCAAATAATAGGGGGTTCATAGTGATACTCGACGGAAAATGTCCAACCGGACCAATTGAAAAAACCTGGGACAAGCACCGCTTCGACCTGAAGCTGGTGAACCCCGCCAACAAGCGCAAATATAACATCATCGTTGTGGGCACCGGTTTGGCCGGTGGCGCTGCTGCCACTTCCTTGGGAGAACTCGGTTACAACGTCCAGGCTTTCTGCTATCAGGACAGTCCGCGTCGCGCCCATTCAATTGCTGCACAGCGTGGCATCAACGCCGCAAAAAACTACCCGAGTGACGGCGATTCCATCCTGCGCCTGATGTATGATACCATCAAAGGTGGCGACTTCCGTGCCCGTGAGGCCGACGTTTGGCGTCTCGCACAGGTTTCCAATAATATCATCGACCAGTGTGTGGCTCAAGGTGTACCCTTTGGCCGCGATTACGCCGGCTATCTCGACAACCGCTCCTTCGGTGGTGCCCAAGTTTCCCGTACCTTCTATTCACGCGGTGAAACAGGACAGCAGCTGCTCTTGGGTGCTTACTCGGCCCTGTCACGCCAGATAAAACTCGGCTCGGTCAAAATGTATAACCGTCGCGAGATGCTGGATCTGGTAGTGGTTGACGGTGTTGCTCGCGGCATTACCTGCCGCAACCTGATTACCGGCGAGATTGAAAGCTACGCAGCTGATGCCGTTTGCCTCTGTACCGGCGGCTATGTCAACGTGTTTTATCTTTCAACCAACGCCAAAGGCTGTTCAGTTACGGCTACCTGGAAGGCAGCCAAAAAGGGCGCCTTCTTTGCCAACCCCTGCTATACGCAGATCCACCCGACCTGTATCCCTCAGGCTGGTGAATATCAGTCCAAATTGACGCTGATGTCTGAGTCGCTCCGTAACGACGGTCGCATCTGGGTTCCCAAGAAAAAGGAAGATGTCAACAAGCGGCCCGAGCAGATCCCCGAAGAGGATCGCGATTACTATCTCGAGCGCAAGTATCCTTCATTCGGAAACCTGGCTCCTCGCGATATCTCTTCACGTTCTGCCAAGGAGCAGTGTGACGAAGGTCGCGGTGTCGGCCCCGGTGGTCGTGGTGTTTACCTTGATTATGCCGAATCTATCCAGCGCCTCAGCGAAAAAATCATCTGCGAACGATACGGCCACCTCTTCGAGATGTATGAGCGGATCACCGATGACAATGCCTACAAGACACCGATGCGCATCTACCCGGCTCCGCACTATTCCATGGGCGGTCTGTGGGTCGATTACAACCTGATGAGCAATATCCCCGGCCTGTTCGTGTTGGGCGAAGCAAACTTCTCGGTGCACGGCGCAAACCGCCTGGGTGCCTCGGCCCTCATGCAGGGTCTTTCCGACGGCTATTTCGTTATCCCCTACACCATCGGCGGGTATCTGGCTACGGTCAAGCCGAGTGGAACCAAGACGGACCATGCCGAGTTCAAGAAATCGGCTGAAGAAGTCAATGCCACGAACAAGAAGCTGCTTTCCATCAATGGCAAGCGGACCGTTACCGAGTTCCACCGTGATCTGGGCAAGATCATGTGGAACAATGTCGGGATGGCACGTTCCAAAGAGAGCCTTACCGAAGCTATTCAGCAGATTCCCAAGCTTCGTGAAGAATTCTGGAAAAATGTCAAGGTCACCGGTACCGGGGCAGAACTCAACCAGCAATTGGAAAATGCCGGTCGCGTGGCTGACTTCCTTGAATTCGGCGAATTGATGGCCCGCGATTCACTCCACCGTGAAGAGTCTTGTGGCGGCCATTTCAGGGTCGAGCATCAACTTCCTGACGGGGAAGCCAAGCGTAATGACGCCGATTTCTCGTATGTAGGGGCGTGGGAATTCAAAGGTCTCGATAAGGAACCTGAACTCCATAAGGAACCCCTGAAATTCGAGACTATTCATCTCGCTGTAAGGAGTTACAAATAATGAGCGATCACAAGACCATGACATTGACACTGATCGTGTGGCGCCAGAAGAACGCCAACGATTCCGGAAAATTTGAAACATACACTGCCAAGGACATCACTGAGCACCACTCCTTCCTGGAGATGCTGGACGTCGTCAACGAAGATCTGATCAATGCTGGAAAAGAACCGATCGTGTTCGACCACGACTGCCGTGAAGGGATCTGTGGTATGTGCTCACAGGTCGTCAACGGCATGCCGCACGGCGGGCAGGAGCGCACTACCCTGTGCCAGTTGCATATGCGGAAATTCAAGGACGGCGACACGATTTATATTGAACCGTGGCGCGCCCGTGCATTCCCGATCGTGAAAGACCTGGTTGTTGATCGCTCTGCACTCGACACGATTATACAGGCTGGTGGCTATACTTCTTGCCATACAGGTGGTGTGCCTGATGCTAACACGATCATGATTCCCAAGCCAATTGCTGAAGAGGCAACTGACGCTGCCGAATGCATCGGTTGCGGCGCCTGCGTGGCTGGGTGCCCCAACAGTGCAGCAATGCTCTTCACGGGTGCCAAGGTTTCACAGCTTGCGCTTCTCCCTCAGGGCAGGCCAGAGGCGGCACAACGTGTTACCAACATGCTACAGGCCATGAAGGATTGCGGATTTGGCAACTGCACCAACCATTACGAGTGCCAGGCTGCATGTCCCAAGGGTATTGATGTTAAATTTATCGCCAGGATGAATCGTGAATACCTGAAGGCGCTGTTCGCATAACTGATATTATGCAGGATTCAATAGGGGCGGGGAGCATATCTCCGCCCCTTTTTTCGTGCAGGGTGTGAGTATGTTTAGCTTTGCCAAGCTCATCTTTCGCGTTACGCTGGCAGGGACGTCTGATCGCTATCTGCTGTTTTCATTCAGGCGCATTTTCAGGGATGAATTCATGCGAACCTGTAATGAACGAGGAGAGCAACTGGTCTATGAGCAACTGTTCGGCCAGGCCCTGAGCCCGGACCCTGCAGCAGTCAGACGATTCCAGAAACCGCCCCTGCCATTTGTGTTTGATTTCCCTGTCCTTGCTTCTCCACACGCTCCCGCCAACGATGTCGAAATTGCCCTTATGCTAGCTGGTTCGGCAGTCAACAGCCTTTCACTGTTCGTCGCTTCTGTACAACGTACCCTCGCTCGCTGTGAATCAATCGTTCAAACCCAAATCATCCTCCGACAGATCCTGTCCTGCGGCGTGAATGGCGATGTTGCAAATCTGTTGGATCCCGACGGACGCTTGGTGTATGACGGGGTTGCATTGCTGTCCCCGGATTCGTTCCCCAATCCGGTGTTGGCCGATGGTCATAGTGATGCTGCGGTTGTCCTGTTGACGCCGCTTCGCCTGCTCAGTGACGGGCGACCAGTCCGCCAGTTGACCTTTGGCGATTTTGTCCGACCGCTCATGCGCAGATATTCGTCACTTGCCTATTACTATTGCGGGTTTGAGCCGAATATTGATTATAAATGGCTGGCAAGGGAATCTGGTGATGTGCAGGTTGGATCTTCAAGTTTGCAATGGGAGGAGTGGCCAGGTATGCAGGGAGGCCTGACTGGTGAGGTGCGATTCAGCGCAGTGCCAGCAGATCTTTTCCCCTTTCTCCAGTTCGGAGAATATTTCCATTTGGGGAAGGGGGCGGTCTATGGCATGGGGAGATACCTGCTCAGGCAGTGAAAGGTCTGGGGGCCTGCCATTGTGAACGAGGTGCTAATAGATGAGTATATAGCCGTGATCTTGTGCGATCTTTGAGATCTCCAGGGTGTCGCGGATAAGATATGTTTTCCCTTCAAGCATAAACGTGGAGGTTCCATCACCATTGTCGATGACACTCTCGATGAGCGTTTCAAAAAGGGCAGTCTTTACCATGTTCGCACCTCCTTATCGACTCCTTTCTAGCATGATTGCCACCCCGCCGTAAAGTCCTCATCTCGTTGCATTGCCCACCTGCTGTGGCATACTGAATCCATCAGCGGGAGGATCCATGAACATTCAACGCAAGAGCGGCATACTGCTCCATCCCACTTCGCTCCCCGGACATGGGGGCATCGGCACTTTTGGTGGTGAGGCGCGACAATTTGTCGATTTCCTGCAAACTGCCGGGCAGGCCCTCTGGCAAATCCTCCCATTGGGGCCTCCCGGTTACGGGAACTCTCCCTATTCCTGTTATTCGGCGTTTGCCGGTAATCCATTGCTGATCGACCTTGCCACTGTCGTGTCGGAAGGCGATTTGCGCAACGATGAAATATCGCCGGTTGTGGCTGAGGAGCGGATCGATTTTGCCGGTGTTGCTGCATATAAATTAAGGTTGCTTCGCGAGGCAGCGGATCGGTTTTTTGCCGGCAATGATCCACGCCGCAAGCATGACTTCTGGCATTTTTGTGATACATCCTTCTGGCTCAACGATTACGCCTTGTTTATGGCCCTGAAAGATCTGTTCAAGGGGAAGTGCTGGAACCGCTGGCCAAAGGAGCTTGTGCTGCGCAATCGCGATGAGTGCGCAGAATATTCGCATCGCCTCGGGCATGAGGTTGGATTTCATAAGTACATGCAATGGCAGTTCCACCGACAATGGAAGGCAGTCAAGCAGTACGCAAATGAGCGGAACATCTCGATTATCGGCGATACTCCCATTTTTGTTGCCTATGATTCGGTTGACGTATGGTGCAATCAGCATCTATTTAAACTGGATAGTCGCTGCCTGCCGGAGTTGGTAGCCGGCCTGCCACCAGACTATTTCAGCAAGACCGGTCAACGGTGGGGAAATCCTGTCTATGATTGGGAAAGACTTGCAGCAGATGGATTTGGCTGGTGGATTGCCCGCTTGAAAAACGATCTCTCCCTGTATGATGTTGTCCGGCTCGATCATTTCAGGGGTTTTGAGGCGTATTGGGAGATACCGGCTAAGGAAAAGACCGCAATAAAAGGGCAATGGGTCAAAGGACCAGGTGAAGCGCTCTTCAGCTCTTTTCAGGCTGCTGTTGGCAAGCTGCCGTTCATTGCCGAGGATCTCGGCCTCATTACACCGGAAGTGCTCAGTCTGCGAGACCGTTTCGGTCTGCCGGGGATGAAGGTGCTCCAGTTTGCGTTTGAGGGGGGGCCACGGAACGGCTATCTCCCCCATAACTATGTGCCGAATTGTGTCGTCTACACGGGGACCCACGATAACGATACAACGCAAGGATGGTTTGATACATTGAACAGCGAACAGCAGCGTCGCGTCTGCCGCTATCTCCGCTGCACTCCGGAAGAAGTCGTTTGGGGAATGGTCCGAATGGCGCTCTGTTCTGTTGCAGCAACCGCGATCATTCCGCTGCAGGATATCTTGGGACTGTCAAGTTCCGCACGCATGAATACTCCCGGTACGGTTGTGGAGAACTGGCATTGGCGCTTTTCCTCGCATGATCTTACCGAGGACTCTGCAATCCGCCTCAGAGAATTGACCGAATTCTATGCGAGGTATCCATAGAGGCTGTCTGGAAAAAGGTTGACAGATTCTGTTGGGTTTCTATACAGTCAGATGAGTGTACTTGATAAAAATAGTGCGTAAATAAGTAATCGCACCAGAGAGGTGTGTATGTCTGCAGAAAATTATAAATTTGGGACCCAGGCGCTTCATGCAGGCCAGACCCCCGATCCGGCAACGCTTTCCCGTGCGGTCCCCATCTATCAGACCTCTTCCTACGTCTTCAACAGTTCCGAGCATGCGGCAAACCTGTTTGGGCTCAAAGAGCTCGGTAATATCTATACACGGATCATGAATCCTACCTGCGATGTTCTGGAGAAGCGGTTGGCGGAGCTGGACGGGGGGGTAGGGTCGCTCGCACTTGCGTCCGGGCAGGCTGCCATTACCTATGCGGTTCTGAATATCGCCCGGGCCGGTCAAAATATCGTTTCGACCAGGTATCTCTATGGCGGTACCTACAATCTTTTCCACTATACCCTCCCCAGGCTCGGGATAACAGTGAACTTCGTCGATACATCCGATCCTGAGAACGTGCGTAGGGCGATAGATGCCGATACCAGGCTGGTCTATACCGAAACCATCGGCAATCCGAAAAACAACGTGGATGATTTTGAGGTGATCGCTCGTGTCGCACACGACGCAGGTATCCCGTTTATCGTGGATAATACCGTTGCAACCCCCTATCTCTTCAGGCCGCTTGCCTCGGGTGCCGATATCGTGGTCTATTCCCTGACCAAGTTTCTGGGAGGGCACGGAACAAGTATCGGAGGGGCTGTGGTGGATGGTGGCACATTCCCATGGGACAATGGCCGGTATCCCGAGTTCACGGAGCCTGATCCCTCCTATCATGGACTTCAATTCTGGGATGCTCTCGGACATCTCTCGTATATCATGAGGATGAGGATCACGCTGCTGCGCGATATGGGCGCGTGCCTTTCCCCGTTCAATGCATTCCAGTTTCTGCAGGGGATCGAGACGTTGCACGTGCGGATGGCTCGCCATGTGGAAAACGCCCAGAAGGTAGCGGAGTGGCTTGAGAATCATCCGTTGGTCTCATGGGTCAATTATCCGGGATTGGCACAGCATAACGATCATGCCCGTGTGGTAAAATACCTGGGCAATGGTGCTGGAGCCATTATAGGTTTTGGTATCAAGGGTGGGCTGGAAGCGGGCAAGAGGTTTATCGACAATGTGAAGCTGCTGTCCCATCTTGCCAATATCGGTGATGCAAAATCGCTGGTGATCCACCCGGCGTCGACAACCCATCAGCAATTGACTCCCGAGGAGCAACAGTCCACCGGAGTGACCCAGGATTTTATCCGGCTGTCCATTGGAATCGAGGACGTGGCAGATATTATGTGCGACATTGATCAGGCTCTCAAGGCATCGCAACAATGACCATGTGTTTTTTGCCAGAGGGTAATGTGGCGATTCAGTTACTTAGCTTCATTCGAAAATTTTCTGGAAAAAACACCTTGACGAGAGGTGATGGTGTTTGCTATAAGACCACTTCGATTTGAGGGGCGCTGGAGAAAAAGCGCCGGGCAGAAAAAAAGGGATTGACACGGGAAAGAAGTTTGGCTATAGTCCCAATTCTGCCGCAACGAGGAACTTGGTCTTTGAAAACTAAATAG
>JACRPV010000013.1 GCA_016223015.1 Geobacter sp.
CGCTGGTCCATCTCGATGATCTCAGTCTCTTTCACATCCAGGGCCTCTGCGGTGGCCCGGGTGTCGTCGTGGCCCATCAACTCCATGATGGCGTTCTTGGCCTGGCTCAGCTTGAAAAAGAGCTTCTTCTGGGCCTGGGTCGTCCCGATCTTCAACAGGCTCCAGCTGGAGCTGATATAGTTCTGGATGTAGGCCCTGATCCACCAGACCGCATAGGAGATGAGACGGATCCCCCGGTGGGGGTTGAACTTCCTGACCGCCATCATCAGGCCCACATTCCCTTCCTGGATCAGGTCGAGCATCTTCATGCCGTAGGCGCGATACTCGGCGGCAATCTTCACCACGAACCGGAGATTGGCGGTAATCAGCCGATGGGCAGCCTCGATATCCTTGTCACGGTAGAAACGGACCGCCAGCTCGTGCTCCTCTTCCTGGGAGAGGACGGGAAACTTCTTGATCTCTGCAAAATAGAGTGAAAGACTATCTGCAACAATCGGCAGTGTCATGGTCATCGTTGGTTCCTCCCTGCTCTCGGCATTTCAGTCAGACATTAGCACTCCGTACCCTAGAGTGCTAATAAAATATAGCAGCTGGTCGGAAGAATTTCAAGGGGGGAGGAACGACTTCTTCGCGGGAATGCGCCCGGCTCCTCCAGCCGCGCTCCCTCGCGTTACGGGTCGGGCAGGCACCTCTGCGAGACCGGCCAACCGGTATTTCCATGGAATCGCGACCGCAACCCTCCGTCAGACTTGACATTTTCCGATAATATGGTTCATTCAAAAGGTACCCTTGCGTATGCAACCGAATTGCCGTAGAATCACCCATCATCCCTGCCATCTCCAGGAGGCGCAGCAATGGAAAAGCGCAATTTTTCCCGCATCCCTTTCAATGTCGGGAGCGTCATAAAGTGGACCGACAAAAGTTACAAGGGGGAGGTGGAGAATCTCAGCCTGCAGGGGATGTTCGTCAAGCTGGCAGAGACTATCCCGCAGGACGAAGAGGTTGACGTCACGATCTACCTTACCGGCGTCACGCCGCAGATCCCGGTCAATCTCAAGGGTGTGGTCATCCGCTCCGGGGCGGACGGTGCCGCGCTCAAATTCATCAAGATGAGCACCGACTCCTTCATCCATCTCCGCAACATCATGGCCCACAATACCGGTGACAGCGGCAAGGTCATGGATGAGCTGTTCAATTTCATCAAAAGCCACCACGGCAATCAGGACGAGCCGTAAACCGGGCTTCTCCGATCCGCCCGCTCTCCCCGGATATGGCTCCGACTGTGATACCGGCAGACCGGCGAACCTCGCCGGTGCTCTACGCAGCCCACACCGCCCGCTGTAGACATCACCTCTGAATTTATGAAAAAATCCCGCACTTTCATCGTTACCGGCCTGATCCTGCTCGTCGTTGCCGCCCTTGTGGCGGCCTTTGGCACCTATGCCGTCAACCGGCTCCTCCATCTCGACACGTACAAGACCCAGATCATCGACGAACTGCAAAAAGCCCTCAACCGCCCGGTAGTCTATGCCACCGGCGAATTCACGCTGCGCCGGGGACCGGCCTTTTCATTCAGGCAGGTCGTGGTAAAGGAAAAGGATGGCGCCAGCGATTTCCTCTCTGCGGAACGGATCGACTTCAAACTCTCCCTGCTGCACCTGCTCGAAAAAAAGGTCGTTCTGAAAGAGATCTCCCTGAAAAGCCCCACGCTCTCCCTGGTGCGCTATAAAGACGGCAGCTTCAACATCAGCGATCTGCTGGAAACCAAGAAGGAAGAAAGCATCTCTCCCGGCATCCGGGATATCTGGCTGGACAGTGGCACGATCCGCCTCACCGACCAGGCCGTCTCTCCCCAGCCCCTGACCTTGGTGATGAACAACACCGACCTGTACCTGGATCATCTGAAGCGGGGGAGAAAGGCAAAGTTCAAACTGACCACCGATCTGACGGAAAACAACCGGAAAACCCCGCTGACCTTCGGGGGGACGATCCGGTTGCCCAAAGAGGGCCAGCCCTGGTCGACCGTCGACCTGAACGTGAAGATCATTGCCAAGGGGCTCCACCCGGAATTCTACTGGCCGTATTACCGCACGTATGTCCCCTTTGAACAGGTGACCGGCCGCTTCGACCTGGATATAGACCTCAAGGGTACCCCCACCGCGTTCACCACTGCCGGCGAGGTCAGGATCGACGGTCTCCGCTTTTCCTACCCGCAGGTTTTTCACAGTGTCCTGACCCCCCGGGCGGTCAACCTCAGCTATTCCCTGGAACGGACCCCTTCTGCGGTCATGGTGAAATCACTCAACCTCAAGGTCGATACCCTCAAGGTCAAGGGGAGCTGCGACATCCTGGACATCGACTCCAAGGACCTGCGGATCGTTGCCAAGGCCACCACCGCGCCATTCCGGCTGGAAGAGTTCCGCGGCTACATCCCTTACGGGATCATCGTCAAGGATACGGCAGACTTCATCGAGCAGCACATCATCGGCGGCACCTACCGGCTGGATGACGGGCGCCTCGAAGGACGTATCAGCCAGATCGCCAATATGGGGGTCGGCGACAACTACAAGGTTCTCTATATCCGTGGCCGCGTCGAACGGGGGATCATGACCTTCGGCCCCAATGTCCCGCTGTTCAGCGACATCAAGGGGGGGCTGGAGATGAAGGGGGAAGACTTCATCTTAAGCGGCATGACCGCCCGGTTCGGCAGTTCTCCTTTTGCCCTGGAGGGGAGAATCACCGAGCTGTACAATCCTCACCCCCCCTGCACGTATCCCTTCACCATGACCATGAAGCCGAACCAGCCGGAAATTGCCTGGCTCATGGGCCGGGACTGGGGGAAGAAACTCGCCTTCATCGGTGACTCCACCCTGAAACTGTCTGGCAATGGGCCGACATCCGGCTACGGCATCTCTGGCGAATGGGACCTGGGCGCTGCCGCATACAGCTACCCCGATTTCATCAGGAAACCGGCAGGCCGGGCAAATTCCCTGAGCTTCCAGGGATCGATCAGCAAAGACGAGATGAAGCTGACCTCGTTGCGTTACAACCTTGCCCCCCTGGCATTTTCCCTCAGTGCCGACTATCTGTACGGTAAGAAGCAGTGGCTCGGGATCAACATCAGAACCAACCGCTTCGCAGCGCAAGATATTGCCGCCATGCTCCCCCAGGCCTCCCGTTACCAGACCTCCGGCCTTATCCAGGCCTCGCTGCAGGGAGAATCGCCGAGCGGCAGTCCGGCAGACCTGGGCTGGAAAGGGACCGTCTCCCTTGCCGGATTCTCCTTCAAACCCACGGAGAAGATCAAGACGGTCAGCGCCATCAACGGTACCGTGACCTTCAAGGGAACGACCCTGGAGAGTTCACATTTGAGCGCCAAGCTGGGCAGTTCCACGATCCAGGGGAGGGGCAGCCTTGCGGGATTCACCAAGCCGACCATAAGGCTCAGCTTCAGCACCCCGCTCCTGGACCCTGCCGACCTGGGCCTTCGGGTACCGCAGGCAGGATTCAAGATCGCCCGGCTGGCAGGCAACCTCACCCTGAAAGACAATTCCCTGCAGATAGCCGGGCTCTCCGGCCAGGTAAACAACTCCATCCTGACCGTGAAAGGGACCGTGCAGGACCTGGACAACCCGAATCTCGACCTCACGCTCCTGGCACCACGACTGGTGGTGGAGGACATGCTGCTCTTGACCGCTCTGGAGCAGGAAAAACCGTCGCCCGGTCCTTCTCCGCGGGTTACCCTCAAGGCCACGGTCAGGGTTGATTCCGGCACGGTACTCGATATCCCGTTCGAGCAGCTGAAAGGTGTGGTCATGCTCGAAAACAAGATCCTCTACCTCCAACCCCTGGAGGCTTCGCTGGCAGGAGGGAAACTGAGCGGAACGGCGCGGATCGACCTGGCAACGTCGGGTCCCGAACGACGTCTGCAGACCAGCTACAAGCTGGAAAACGCCTCGGCCGAACGTCTTCTGCATGCATTGGACGTAAAGAAGCAGGAGGTCAAAGGGACCGTTTTCCTGCAGGGGGAGCTGACCGCAAAAGGCGAGACCAGTGCCGACATCAAGCGCACCGCCCTGGGATCGGCCCGGCTCCGGATCGAAGACGGCTCTTTGCGTCGTTTTGCTACGCTCTCGAAGATCTTTTCGATCCGGAACGTCTCCCAGCTCCTCAAGTTTCAGCTCCCGGACATGGTTTCCGGCGGTATGCCCTTTAACGAGATTACCGGCTCCTTTGCCATCAAGGACGGGATCATCTCCACCAATGATCTGTACGTGGACAGCGATGCCATCAATCTGACGCTAATCGGCTCCGTCAACCTGGCCAAAAACGAGATCAATGCCACTATCGGGGCAAAACCGCTGCAAACCATCGACAAGGTCGTCAGCAGGATTCCCATTGTCGGCTGGATTCTCACCGGCAAGGACCGGAGCCTGATCACCGCCTATTTCGAGGCAAAAGGGAAGCTGGACGATCCGTCGGTCAATGCAATTCCCGTGAAGGCCATGACCAAAGGTGTCTTTGAAATCTTTCGCCGCATCTTCGAACTCCCAGCCAGACTGGTCACGGATACCGGCGAGGTCATCGTCGGCCAGTAGGATTTTTCTATTGTACTTAATTTGCCAGCTGTGATATTTTTGCAAACGGTCAATAATCCCCCACAGGAGGTTACAGGTGAAAAAACAGTTCGTTGTCGTACTCGCAGTAGCAGCTCTGGCAGCCTTCGGCTGCACCAAAAAGGAAGAAGCCCCCAAAGCAGCAGCACCGGCTGGTGCACCTGGCCAGCAGCAGCAAATGCCACAGGATGCGACCCACGCGGGTAACCCCCACGCCGGAATCCAGAAGATAGAGATCCCTGCCGGGGCCGGCCACAAAGGCAAGGTCGTCAACACCATGAACTCCGCTGGTTACACCTATGTTGAAGTGGAAGAAAAAGGCCAGAAACTCTGGGTTGCCGTTATGGAAACCAAGGTAAAGGTCGGCGACACGGTAGAATTCCCCGATTCACCGCCGATGGTCAATTTCCAGAGCAAGACCCTGAACCGTACCTTCGACAAGATCATCTTCGCACCTGGGCTGAGGATCGCCGAGAAGTAAGCGGCTCTGCACAGCTTCATGTCAAAAGGCGAAACCAACGGGTTTCGCCTTTTTTTTCAGATCTGCAGCCATCTCCTCTTACTTTGCGCCGCCTCAACCTCGGGCAAGAGCTGTTTGAGCGGCAGCATCAAATGGGTCCAGTTCCAGTGCGAGGCGGTACTGCCGTATCGCCTCGCGTTCGTTTCCCTCCAACCTGAAGATCTCTCCCAGGGCGCTGTAGCCGGGAGCATGGTTCGGAACCGTCCGGCAGAGCTGCACAAAAGCCTGCCGAGCCTGCGCCAGCCGTCCCGCCTGCCCGTAGAATTCCCCCAGGGCAAGCCACCCCCATGGATTGTCCGGCTCCAGAGAAACGATCTCGCGGTATTCCCTCTCGGCCAGACCCTGCTTGCCCGTTCTGTCGAAATACTCTCCGGCCAGAAGGTTCGTTGCATGACAATACCCGAGCGTCTCCTTCTGCCGCGCAAAGTCGCTCCGGACATATCCGTTCAGTTCACCGCTCCGGGAGAGCGCAGCAAGCTGCTGTCGGGCAGAACGATCAGGGAAGCGGTCGTGCCGCACCAGGCAGGCATCGCCCAGCTCTCGCTCGAACAGATCCGCGGCAACCAGCCCTTTGTTTACGGCATCAGCGAACAGCGCCGTGCCGGGATAATAGACCAGTGGAGAAACCTGGCCGTCATGGGGCCGGATCTCGCTTATGAGCCCAATGGTTTCCTGCAGGTCCGTTTCTTCTTCTCCGGGTATGCCGGCGATCAGGTAGACCGACAGGTTCATCCCGACCTGGCGAACCGCAAGGGCAGCTCCCCTCACCTGTTCGGGCGTGATCTGTTTCCCCAGGGCCGAAAGCATCCGCGGGGAACCCGATTCGATACCGAACTGGATGCATTCGCATCCCGCCCGTTTCATCCAGCCGAGCATCTCCGGATCGACTGAGTTGACCCTGGATTGGCAGTTCCAGAGGATGAACAGCCGCTCCTCAAGGAGCATGCGGCAAAACTCCCGCACCCGGTAGCGGTCAGCCGTGAATGTGTCGTCCCGGATGGAGAAGTAGATGAGGCCGTACCGGTCCCGCAGGGTGCGGATCTCGGCAATGATGGCATCTGGAGAACGAAAGCGGAGCCTTTTCCCCCAGAAATGGGGGGAGGAACAGAAACGGCACCTGCCGGGGCAGCCGCGGGATGTCACGATAAATTCCAGCTGCCTACGGGGATCGACTCCCACGGCATCGTCCAGATACGCGGGATTCAGGATCAGGCTGTCGAGATCGACCAGGGCCGGTCGTTCAGGGGTAGTCAGCACCGCATCGCCCTGACGGAATGCAATGCCTGCCAGACGTTCCATGCCTTCGAAGCCACCGGCCACGCAACGCACCAGATCGAGCATGGCAGACTCCCCTTCTCCCACGACAATCGCATCCACTTCCGGGGCTGAATCCAGAATTTCCCGGCAACGGTGCGTGGCATGGGGACCGCCGAGCACGACGAAGCATCCGGGAACCAGCTTTTTGACAAGCCGCGCACAGGCGATGGTCTCATGACGATTGTGGGTAAACTGGGATAATCCGACGATTGCAGGTTGATCGGCTTTCAACAGAGAGACGATCTCTTCGTGCGCAAGACGGGACAGGTTGACGAGCCGCGCATCATACCCGGCATCCCGGAGTACGCCCTGGATGGAGATAAGTCCGACCGGCAATAGCGACGTGAACGGATCTGCGGCCCCTTCCGCGTGTGCCTTATAGGCGAGCCAGATCCGCATTGTCCTCTTCCCGTATCAGCCGTGCTGCCAGCGGCAGATCTGCCGGCAGGAGCCGATAAGCAGCCAGGTCTCCGGCCGGGACCCAGGCGTGGGCCGCCACCTCCAGGTCGACGATGTCGCCGGAACACCAGTCGCACCTGTAGGCCATGACCAGCACGGTCCGTTCCGGATACCGGTAATAGATCACATCAAAGATATCCCGCACCTCGATGGTGATCCCCAATTCCTCCCTCAGTTCGCGCACAATACAATCCCGCGGGTCCTCGTCGGGCTCCAGTTTGCCGCCGGGGAACTCCCAGTAGTCGGGATAGGGAGCATCGGGACGGCGTTGCGTCAAGAGGATTTTCCCGTTCTGCTGAATGATGGCAGCGGTAACAAGTAATGGAGACATGATGATCCTCCCGGCAAAATTGCGGGTAGCGTAATCGACAGCACGTGCCATCAAAAAAAAATCCGGCCTTCGAAGGCCGGATTTTGGAAACAGTGACTGGCAACATCAGTTATTGAGCGAAATCCCCAGGGTATCGTTATTGTCCACGTCATCCGGCGATTCTTCCTCGATGCCGAGCAGCAAGTCATCGAACTTGAACACATCGGGATTAATCTTGGCAATTCGCTTGGCACCAATGAAGCGGGCGCGATAATACTGGGTATTCAGGGTGGAGATGACGACCCGCCGGTCACGGGAGGAGGCATGGATCATCCGGTTATTGCCGAGGTAGATTCCCACATGCGACGGAAACGATGCATAGGTACGGAAGAAAACCAGGTCGCCTTTCTGCAGGTCACCCGGAGTAACTTCGCTGCCGACCTCGAACTGCTCACGGGCACTGCGGGGCAAAGATACATCGAGTTCGCGGAACACTTTCTGCACGAATGCAGAACAGTCGAGACCATTGCGCGAGTTGCCGCCAAAACGATACCTGGTGCCGAGGAAACCATAGGCAGCGCTCTTGAGCTGCTTGACGCCGTCCCCCTTGGCCTCGTCCTGCTTCTGCTCGCCAGGCCGGCTCGGATCGGGCTCGCCGAGATCCGCCAGGCTCTGTTCGTAATCCTTCTCACTGAACAAATCTGCGTACCGCAGCGAATACCGCTTGGACGTCTTGGGTTGGGCATCCGCTACCGGCTGCTCCTCTTCCCGCAACGCCAGGACCTGCCCGGCCTTGACCCGTTTGCCGGCAAGTTGGTTGAGGCGCTTGAGTTCCTTCACCGACACACCGGTCTTCTTGGCGATCCTGGCCAATGTTTCGCTACGCTTTACTTTATAGACAGTGGGTTTGGTATTTTCGGCATCGGCATCTGCGACGCGTGTTGGACGTTTGAGGGGGATAACCAGGGTGTCGCCTTTTTTGACCTGGGCGCTCACCAGGTTGTTCGCGCGCTTCAGATCATGAACGGAGACGTTATATTTGCGGGCAAGGGAATAGAGGGTATCGTTCCGCTTGACTTTATGTGTTTTCGCTGCAAATGACAGAGAAGGAATTACAGCCAGACATATACCGAGTACCATGACTCGTAGACAGTTCCGCATGCTCCCTCCTTCTTGTTTTATTAATTTTCAAGAGGCCAGACATTAATATAACAACCAACCTCACTTGTCAAGCCTCTTAACGCCCAAAATTAACATTACTTAGTAATTACGCCTACTTTCACCTGGCCATCATAAAGAATCCTGACCAGCGGTGCAGGTCGCTGTACCGGTCTTTCCAGCGTGGAACTCTGGCGGATTGTTGCAAGATCAACGGCTTCCGTCTCAACCTCTTCGAGCCGGTCAAGAACCGATGCCGGTCCCTCGGTAACAACCGTCAACGGATCTGCAGTTATTTTGCGGAGTTTTTCCCGCCCTGGGAGACGACCGACGGTTTTGACCTTGACCCTGAGCTGCTTCCGGACCTTCCGGTCGGTGGTGACTTTCACCGTCGAGGGGTTGACGCCGGTCACGATCACCCCCAGCGGCAACTGGAAATCGTCGGTTCTGATCGGCAGGGTACAGGTGCCATCCTTGACCTTGGCCAGATTGATGTCGGCTACGATGTCGAGCTGCTTGGGCGAGGAAACCAGGCTGGAGAAGACATTCAGCTGCACTTCAACCTCTTCTGGGACGCTCCGTACCAATATTACTTCGTCAGGAAGGTTGTGAAACTTGAGCGGAGCGGTGACTGTCACCACGCCCCCCTGCTTTACCGTAATGATCAGCCAGCTGATCACCACCAGGGAGAAGGTGAGCATCTTGGGCCAGAAGTTGCGAAGCAGACGGTCCCGCAGTGACAGCTTTTCCATGACCGGGGTTACCGTTACCAGGAGTTCGTGCAGTCGTTCGGCTAAGAGCTCAGGTGTTTCTACCCTTTCGAGCTCGCCGGACATGGCCAGAGAAACCTCGCCCCGCTCTTCGGAGACCATGACCACCAGGGCATCGGATCGCTCGGTAAGGCCGAGACCTGCACGGTGCCGCGTACCGAGATATCGCGGCAGATCACTGTTCAGGGAAAGCGGCAGATGGCAGGAGGCCTGGGAGATCCGCCCTTCCCTGATGACCACGGCACCATCGTGCAGCGGCGTACCGTGATGGCACCGGTCCGCTCCGCAGCAAGGGAGAAGACGGTATTGGCCAGCTCAATGAGATCTACCTGCTGTGAGGTTTCCTGACGGCCGAAAAAATTGCGAAGCAGACTGAAGCGATAGAGCGCCTGGCGGATCTCGGTCTGGAAGATGACGATGATGACAATGAAGATCACCGTTCCCAGTTCCTGCAGGATCCAGCTGGTCATGAAGAGGCCGAGGTTTCTCGTCACCACGTAGAGGAGCCCCAGAAAACCAAGGCCGAGAACGATCTGGAATGCCTTGGTGTTCTTGAACCAGCTGTACAGCTGGTAGACAAGGACCGTCATGATGATGATGTCGATTATGTCCTGGGGGCGGACGTAGGGCATCCCGTTTCCTTACCGTTGCAGCCTCAGCCGGAGGATCAACACGCCAGCAGAGGATATTTTTGCTGGTGCGGGCGGGTCGATTGTGCTAATAACGTCTGGCGGTGCCGACTGGAGCATGACGCCGCCGCAGCAAAATGTAGCATGCTTCCATTTCGAAGGGTAGATTAAATTGATGTACAGGCTAACGGAAAAAAGATAGCG
>JACRPV010000244.1 GCA_016223015.1 Geobacter sp.
CAAACCGCCCTCGCGGAGGCCGAAGTGGAATATGCAAACCACACTTCGGACTCGATTTACGTGAAGTTTGAACTAACCGACCCGGTTCCCGGGGTATCTGGCCGAACGTCGATCGTCATCTGGACTACCACGCCCTGGACTCTCCCCGCGAACTTGGCGGTATCCGTCCACCCTGACTTCGAATACAGCGCGATCAAAGTGGGGGACGAGACCCTCCTTATGGCCACCGAACTGGCCAAGAAGGCCCTTGCCGACTGCGATGTAACGAGCTATTCGACGGTGAAGACCTTCAAAGGCGATGAACTGGAAGGCCTTCATTACCGGCACGTCTTCTTCCCTGATCGAATTTGCCCCATCATCGTCGGCGACCATGTAACCCTCGAGGCCGGAACGGGCTGCGTTCACACCGCCCCAGGGCATGGTCAGGAGGACTATGTGGTCGGCGCCAAATACGGTATTGCTCCGTTGTCGCCTGTCGACGGGCGCGGCGTCTTTACCGCCGAGGCGGGCCCCTATGCCGGTATGCACGTATTCAAGGCTAACGCCAAAATCGTCGAGGACCTCAAGACCTCCGGCGCATGCTTGGCGTCCGCCAGGCTTGAGCACAGCTACCCGCACTGTTGGCGCTGTTCGCACCCAGTCATCTACCGTGCCACGCCCCAGTGGTTTATCTCGATGGAACAGAATGCCTTGCGTCGCCGAGTGCTGGCCGGCGTGGAAAAGGTGAAATGGATTCCGCAATGGGGACAAGAGCGTATCCGCCTCATGATCTCCCAGCGTCCGGACTGGTGCGTTAGCCGTCAGCGGGCGTGGGGCGTTCCCATACCTGTCTTTTATTGCGCCTCGTGTGGCGAGCCCTACGCGACTCCGGAGAGTTTCAAGAGAGTCGAAGAACTCGCGTTGTCCGCTGCCGACGGCATTGACCGCTGGTTTGACACCGATGCGGCCGACCTATTGCCAAAAGGCGCCTGTTGTGCGAAGTGTGGGCATAAACAATTCGACAAAGAGACCGATATTCTGGATGTGTGGTTTGATTCCGGTGTCAGCAATCGCGCCGTCTGCGAAAACAATCCCGACTTAACGTGGCCGGTGGACATGTACTTGGAAGGAAGCGACCAGCATCGCGGCTGGTTCCAATCCTCCATCATTCCCGCTGTCGCTACCAAGGGCCAGCCTCCCTACAGGGAAGTTCTCACGACCGGCTATGTGGTCGATGGCGAAGGCAAGAAGATGTCCAAGAGGCTGGGTAACTACTTCAGCTTGGATGACCTCGTCAAGCAGCGCGGGGCCGACATTGTGCGCCTGTGGGTGGCTGGTGAAAACTATCGGCAGGACATCCGGATTTCGTCCGAGATACTGACTCGGATGGAAGACGCTTACAGGCGCATTAGGAATACTTTTCGTTACATTTTGGGCAACATTAGTGACTTTGCCGCTGCGGATGCAGTGCCATTCGACGACTTGGAAGAGGCCGACCGATGGGCCCTTCACAAGATGGAACTCCTTAAAGAGAAAGTGCTTAGCGCTTACAAGGAGTACGAGTTCTATCACGTCTACCACTCCGTCCACAATTTCTGCGCCGTGGAGCTCAGCGCATTCTATCTCGATGTCCTAAAGGACCGCCTCTACACGTTCGCCACCGATTCGCGGGAGCGCCGCGCTGCTCAGACCGTTATGGCTCAACTGCTGGGCGATCTCTTGCGACTGCTCGCCCCTATCCTTCCTTATACATGTGACGAGGCCTGGGGCTATCTTCCAGAGCACATGCGCGAAGCGGAAAGCGTGCATTTGGCGACATTCCCCGACCCTAAACCTGAGCACCGTCTCGAGGGTCCAAGTCTGGAAAGCTGGGACACGCTGCTGGAAATTCGAGGCGCTGTATCGAAGGCCCTGGAAGTCGCCAGGCGCGAAAAACTCATCGGAGCCCCGCTCGAGGCGCTCGTAACGATTACGCCGGGGCTGCCGAAATTCGCCGAAATTCTGGCCGAACACCAGGCGCAGTTGCCCTGGATTTTTATCGTGTCCAAATGTG
>JACRPV010000245.1 GCA_016223015.1 Geobacter sp.
GTTTCCCGATTGTTGAGTCCAGCAGCCGGTTCGTCCATCAGCATGATGCGGGGTTCGACTGCCATGGCCCTGGCAATCTCCAGCAATCGGCCTTTGCCAAAGGGGAGACTGCCAGCGGTATGATCGGCAAGATCGCTGATGCCGCAAAATGCCAGCCATTCTTGCGCACGTTTGCGGATATGTCGTTCTTCCCGTATGTGCCAGGGCATTTTCCCCATACAGGAGATGATGCCGCAGGAACTGCGGGTATGCAGGCCGACCATGACATTTTCAAGAACGGTCATACTGCCGAACAGCTCAATATTCTGGAAAGTCCGCACCAATCCGCGCTGCGCCAGCTTTTCGGCCGGGACATGGGAAATATCGATTTCAGCGAGGAAAACCTGTCCGGCTGTCTGTGAATAGATGCCGGTGATAATGTTGAAGAGGGTGGTTTTCCCCGCACCATTGGGACCGATGACGCCTGTGATATCTCCTTTTTCAACCGTAAAGGAGATATTTTGCAGAGCATTAATGCCACCGAAACGCTGGGTTATGCCTCGTACCTCAAGCATGGGCAGCAGGACTCCTCTTAAATTTTCCCCATAATGCGGAAAGCAGCGCGGGGATCCCCTGCACCAGACCACCGGGCATGTACATCGTCATAATTATGAGCAACAGGCCATAAACAACGATATCGAAATCCTGGAAAGTACGCAGGATCTCGGGGAGAACCGTCAACAGTGCAGCACCCAGAAGAGATCCATAGATGCTGGCCAGGCCACCGATGATGACCATGGTGACCAGCTCGACGGAAAAGTTGAACCCGAATGAGGCCGGGGCGATAAACGTCATGGTGTGGGCGTACAGGCTGCCGGCAACTGCAGAGATACCTGCGGAAAGCGCGAATATCTGTACCTTGAAGAGCCGTGCGTTGACCCCCATGACGCGTGCCGCGACCTCTGAATCGTGGATAGCCCGCAGTGCCCTCCCGATACGTGAATGAACGAGATTGAGGGCAAGTCCCATGCAGATGAGGGTTGCTGTCCAGATCAGGTAATAGTTTTTGATATCGCTGTCAAAGGTGATGCCGGCAATACTCAGATTGGGGATGCCCGATAGGCCGGAAGGACCACCGGTCTGATCCACTGCCTCGTTGAAGACGATGTAGATGATGATCCCGAGGCCCAGCGTGGCCATGGCCAGATAGTGCCCCTTGAGCTTGAGGATGGGGAACCCGACCAGAAACGCCATGAGCGTGACCGTGGTGGCAGCGATTGCCATGGCCAGCCAGGGATCGATGCCGTGGTTGACCGTGAGAACCCCTGAGATATAGGCACCGAGTCCGAAGAAACCGGCGTGGCCGAGCGAGATCTGTCCTGCGTAACCGAGCAGCAGATTCAACGCCAGCGCCAGCATGGTGTGGATGCCGACAAAAACCAGGACGTTCAGCAGATACCCTTCGCTGACTGAGAGGGGGGCCAAAAGGACCACGACGACCAGCAGCAGAAATTTGATTAGTTCGCGATTCATGCTCCCCCCCTAGACCCGCTCTGTCTGAGCTCGGCCGAACAGTCCCTGCGGCCGGATGATCAATATGAGGAGGAGAATGACAAAGGCGATGGCGTCCTTGTATCCGGAGGAAACGAGACCGGCTCCAAGCGATTCCAGGATACCGAGAAGCAAGCCGCCGAGCACCGTACCGACACCACCGGACAAGCCGCCGATGATTGCGGCGCAGAATCCCTTGAGCCCCAGCATGATACCGACGTCATACGAGGTCATGGTGAGGGGAGCGACTATGATCCCGGCCAGGGACCCGAGCGTGGCACTGATGGCAAAGGAAAACATAACCATTCTTCTCACATCGATGCCGACCAGACCGGCAGCGCGCCGGTTTGCCGCACACGCACGCATCGCCTTGCCGGTGATGCTGTACTGGAAAAAGAGCTTGTTGCCGATGATGGCAATGGCTGTCAGGCCGAAGATCCAGATATTTTGGGGAAGTATGGTTGCAGAGCCGATCATCAGTGGCTCACTCCCTGAAAATGACGGGAGGGCATGGGTATCCTTCCCCCAGACCAGCATGGCTATGCCGCGGATGAGGATACTGCCGCCGATGGTTATGATGATCAGGCTGAGCGGAGTCGGCGATTTGAGCGGCCTGATGGTGAGGCGCTCGAACAGGATACCTGCTGCAGTAGCAGCAGCCACGGCCAGGATGATAGCCAATGGCAGAGGCAGTTTGCAGACGTTGAGGAAGAAGAGCGTAAACATCCCGCCCAGCATGACCAGCTCACCCTGGGCAAAATTGATGATTTAGCGAATCCGATGCCGATGAGGGCATAGATGGCGCCTGTGGATAGGCCTGAAACCAGATACTGCGCTATTTGATCGGAAAGTTCCATGGAGCTCTGCTTCAGACACACAGGCGCCCCGCCTGCTGGCCCGGCGAGGCGCCTGTCCTGTCAACTGTAGGATATTATTATTTAACCAGCGCCCAGTCCTTGTTTTTTACTTCGACAAGCACAAAGGCATCCTTGCTCAGACCGGCGTGATCCGCTACGGAATAGGTAAAAATTCCACCGATGCCGGCAAAATTGACTGTCCGCTCCAACTGGTCCCTGATGGCAGCCGGTGAATCCCCGCCCCTCTCGATGGCTCCCTTGAGAAGCATGACCGCATCCCAGGCATGGCCGCCGAAGTGGTCACCTTCTGCCCGGTAATGCTTCTGGTAATCCTTGACAAAGGCGATGAGACTCTTTTTCTGCTTGTCCTTAGCAGGGAGGACATCGGCAACGATTACCCTGCCCGAGGGGAGAATAATACCGTCAGCCGCATCGCCTGCCAGTTCGATGAATTTCTTCGAGGAGACGCCGTGACTCATGAAGAGCGGCAACTTGATGCCGAGCTGTTTGACGTTCTTGGCAATAACCGCGGGCCCCGGATTGGTGCCCCAGCAGATGACGGCCTGGGCCTGACTGCCCCTGATCTTGGTCAACTGGGCGGTCATGTCGGTATCCTTGGGGCCATAGGTATCATCGACCACGATCTGGATTCCGTACCGTGCTGCATTGGCCTTCAACTGCTCGCGCCCCGAAGAGCCGAATCCGTCGGAAACCGTAAGGATGGCTATCCTGTTGATCTTTTTCCGGTTGAGATATTCGTAGATCTTGGCTACGGCAAGGCCATCGTTCTGAGCCGTCTTGAAAACCCATTTCTTGACCGGGTCGGTTATCTTGCTGCCGGCAGCGCAGGAAATAAGCGGTACCCGCTCCTTTTCGGCAACCGGGATGACTGCCATCGTCTCACCCGTGGTACTGGGGCCGATAATTGCAACTACCTTGTCTTCCTTGATGAGGCGGTTGGCTGCCTGAACCGCCTTGGTGGCATCTCCCTGGGTGTCATAGACCACCAGCTCAAGTTTCCGCCCTTTGATGCCCCCCAGCGCATTGATCTCGTCCACCACCATCTTGGCGGTATTACGCTCGGGTTCGCCCAGAAAAGATGGAGGACCGCTTACGGAGAAGAGAGCGCCGATCTTGATAGTCCCCGCACTGGCACCGCAGATACTCGCCCAGACGAGCAGCAGCAGCGCAATAGTCGTTGTTTGCAGAAAACGCTTCATTCGTCCCCCCCCCCCTTATCTAGCGATTTCCCAGTCGCCCTTGGTGATTCGAACCATTTCGAAGGCAGACAGATCGAGTCCATTGTGGTTTGACGGCGACATGGTGAAGATGCCGGAAACTGAAACGAGTTTCTTGATCCCTTCCAGAGCGTCACGCAGCTGATCAGGCGTTGCCGCCCCTTTCTTTGCCGCTTCGGCGATCATTAAGAAGGCATCGTAGGCATAGCCGCCGAAAGTGGAGGCTTCAACATTGTAATTCTTCCGATAGGACTGGTCGTACTCTTTGAGAAGCTTGAATTGCGGATCGTTGTGCTTGAGCTTGTCGAAAATGGCCAGCTTGCCTGCCGGGAGCATGACCCCTTCGGCGTTCTCGGCGCCGGCCAGTTCGATATACTTTTTCGAGGCAACACCGTGACTCTGGTAGAGTGGCGTTTTGATCCCCAACTGCTTGACGTTACGGGTAACAATGGCTGGTCCCGGATTGGTCCCCCAACAGATGATAGCGTCGGCCTTGCTGCCTCTGATCTTGGTCAACTGGGCAGTCATGTCCGTGTCCTTGGGTCCATAGGTCTCATCGGCAACAACGGTAATTCCCATTTTCCTGGCAAGGTCCTTCAACTGTTCACGTCCGGAAGATCCAAAACCGTCGGTGACGGTGAGGAGGGCAACATTCTTCTGTTTTCTGCCCAGCATGTAATTGAAGATCTTTTCCGCTGCCACATGATCATTGGCCGGGGTCTTGAAAACGTATCTCTTCACCGGCTCGGTAATCTTGACGCCGGCGGCGCAAGAGATAAGCGGTATCTTCTCCTTTTCGGCAACCGGGATCACTGCCATGGTCTCACCGGTGGTGCTGGGACCGACGATGACCTTTACCTTGTCGTTCTTGATGAGTTTGGTGGCCAGTTGAACCGCCTTGGTGGCATCTCCCTGGGTATCGTACACCACCAGTTCGAGCTTACGCCCTTTGATGCCCCCTTTTGCATTGGCCTCTTTCACCAGCATCTCGAGTGTGTTCCGCTCGGGTTCTCCCAGGAATGAAGCCGGTCCGGTAACGGAAAACAGGGCGCCAATCCTGATCGGCTCGAGCGCCAGCGCCGGCAGTGCGTACAACAGACCTACCAGAACGACTACGGCAATCCTCAATCTCTCCATAATTACCCCCCCTGGCAAAATGAACGCTCTAGATACCGTAGAGTCGCTCTCCTTCAAGCATATTGAACCCTTTGGCAGCAAGGACGGCAATGGCCTTTTCCGTCTCATCGAAACGGAAGATGATGACGGCATTGGATCCGCATCGCTCGACAAAGGCATACATGTATTCCACGTTTATTGTCTCGCTGTCCAATACCTGCAGGATGCTCGCCAGCCCGCCCGGCTGATCCGGCACCTCGACAGCGACAACAACGGTTTTGTTGACGGTGAACCCCTTCCCCTTGAGAGCGGCCATGGCCTTATCCCGGTCATTGACGATCAGACGCAGGATTCCGAAATCAGAGGTGTCGGCCAGGGAGAGAGCGCGGATATTGACCCCGGCATCTCCGAGAATCCTGCTCACCTCTGCCAGACGTCCCGACTTGTTTTCGATAAAAATGGAAATCTGTTCGACCATCATAGGTGTGGCCTCCTTGTCTGTTGCTGCCACGCGATTGCATAGGGAGTTTCTTGGTAAAAATGCGGGCTACAGAGCCCGCTTATCAATAACCCTTTGAGCCTTCCCTTCGCTCCGTTGGATCGTTTTCGGTTCCACGAGTTTAACGGTGCAGGTCACGCCCAGCATATCCTTGATCTCCTTCTCGATCCGCTTGGAAAGCCCTTGCAGGACCTTGATCTCATCGGAGAAAATCTGCTCGTCAACCTCCACCTGGACTTCAAGCGTATCAAGGTTCTCTTTCCGGTCGACAATGAGCAGATAGTGCGGCTCAACCCCCTCGATACGGACCAGAATGGATTCGATCTGCGACGGGAAGACATTGACGCCGCGGATGATCATCATGTCATCGGAACGTCCGCTCATGCGGGCGATCCGAGCATGGGTCCTGCCGCAGACGCACGGTTCGTAGGTGATGCTGGTGATGTCCCTGGTGCGATACCGGATCAGCGGGATGCCCTGCTTGGTGATGGTGGTTATCACCAACTCCCCTTTTTCGCCTTCAGCGACCCGCTCCCCTGTTTCAGGGTTGATGATCTCGGGGATGAAATGGTCCTCCCAGATATGGAGCCCGCATTTCCCTTCAAAACACTCCTGGGCTACCCCCGGCCCCATGATTTCAGAGAGACCATAGATATCGAGAGCGGTCAGATTGAGCTTCGCCTCTATCTCGCTACGCATCGACTCGGACCAGGGTTCAGCGCCGAAGATACCGACCCTCAGCTTCAGATTCCTGAAATCGACTCCTCCCGCCTTTGCCTCTTCAGCCAGGAACAGTGAATACGAGGGGGTGCAGGTGAGAACGGTGGAACTGAAATCCTCCATGATCATGATCTGCCGTTTGGTATTGCCGCCGGAGATCGGGATCACAGAAGCGCCGAGTTGCTCGGCGCCGTAATGGGCACCGAGACCACCGGTGAACAGACCGTAACCGTAGGCATTATGAATGATATCCCCCTTGTGCACACTTGCGGTAACGAGTGAGCGAGCCATGAGATCGGCCCAGTTGGAGATATCCTTCCGGGTATAGCCGACAACGGTCGGCTTGCCGGTGGTGCCTGACGAGGCATGGATACGGACGATTTCCTCCATCGGAACGGCAAACAGCCCATAGGGATAGGAATCGCGCATGTTCTGCTTGGTGGTGAACGGAAGCCGCTGCAGGTCTTCAAGGGATGTTACGGAGTCGGGCCGGATGCGGGCAGAATCGTAGGCAGTGCGATAAAACGGTACGTTATTGTACACCCTCTCTACTGCCGATTTCAGCCTCATCAGTTGGAGAGCTTCCAGGGCGGTTCGGGGAAGGGTTTCGAATTCCTCGTTGAAATAGGTGGTCATCTTCCGTCTCCTAAAGCGAGCGTCCCAACTGGAATGCCTTGAGGTTGACAGCCAGCGCCTTTTTCGGCACCATCTTCTCCAGCGCCTTCTGCCAGACCCCATCGGCTATATCGAGATCTTGTGCCACTGCTCCCAAAAGCACGGTATTGGCAGCCCGCGGATCGCCGGCCTCTGCGGCCAGTTTCAGGCCGTCGATCAGCTGGAAGTTGCTGAAGCGGACGCCGATCTTCTCGGCAAGCCCTTCGGGATAGGTCTCCTGGCCGAGGAGAACCGCCGGCGGCGGAATGCGGAAATCGTTTACCACAACCCGCGCCCCCGGCTTGAGGAGTGAAAGGCAGCGGTAGGTTTCCAGCAATTCGAAGCCGAACAGGATGTCGCCCTCTCCTTCTGGAACAACGGGCGAGAAGACCTCTGTACCGAAGCGAACATGGGAGACGACGCTGCCGCC
>JACRPV010000256.1:0-4970 GCA_016223015.1 Geobacter sp.
CTGAAGATGGTCGATTCGGTGCTGCTGCTGGTGGATGCCATGCTGAAACATGCAGGCGTTTTCCGGGAAAACGAGCAGATCACCGAGCGGGTCATGGATTCCAACGACCTGGAAAAGGCGCGCGGGATCACCATCCTGGCCAAGAACCTGTCGGTGCACCATGGCCGCTACAAGGTCAACATCGTCGACACCCCCGGCCATGCCGACTTCGGCGGCGAGGTGGAGCGGGTGCTGAAGATGGTCGATTCGGTGCTGCTGCTGGTGGATGCCCTCGACGGCCCCATGCCCCAGACACGCTTCGTCCTCAAGAAATCCCTCGACCTGGGGCTGAAGCCGATCGTGGTGATCAACAAGATCGACCGTCCGGGCGCCCGCCCCGACGAGGTGGTGGACATGGTCTTCGATCTCTTCTGCGAGCTCAACGCCTCTGACGCACAGCTCGATTTCCCCATCGTCTATACCAGCGCCAAGCTGGGCTATGCCAAGCTCGACATGAACTCGGAGTCGAGCAGCATGGAGCCGCTCTTTGCGGTGGTGGAGAGCAATGTTCACCCGCCCAGAGGGGATGCCTCGGCACCTTTCCAGCTGCTGGTGACCAATATCGACTACAACGACTACATCGGCAGGATCGCCACCGGCAAGATCTACAACGGCCGGGTCAAGACCGGCGAGACCTTGGCCCTGGTCAAGCGGGACGGCACCGTGGTGCGCGGCAGGATCTCCAAGCTCCTCGGCTACGAAGGGCTGAAGCAGGTCGAAATCCCCGAGGCGATTACCGGCGACATCATCACCGTGGCCGGGTTCGACGAGGTGGGGATCGGCGAGACACTGACCGCCGTGGACAACCCGACACCGCTCCCCTATGTGGCCATCGACGAGCCGACCATTGCCATGAACTTCATCGTCAACAACTCCCCCTTTGCCGGCCGGGAAGGGAAGCTGGTCACCTCCCGCAACATCAGGGAGCGGCTGGACAAGGAGTTGCGCACCAATGTCTCGCTCAGGGTCGAGGATACTGCCAGCGCTGACACCTTCAAGGTCTCGGGCCGCGGCGAGCTGCATCTCTCCATCCTGATCGAGAACATGCGCCGGGAAGGGTTCGAGATGGCGGTTTCCAAGCCCGAGGTTATCTTCCGGGAACAGGACGGCAAGAAACTGGAGCCGATGGAATACCTGGTGGTGGACGTTCCGGGCGAATACCAGGGGGCGATCATCGAGAAGATGGGGCCGCGCAAGGGTGAAATGTCCGCCATGCAGCCGATGGGCGAGACCATCCGCCTCGAATTCATCATCCCGGCCCGGGGACTGATCGGCCTGCGCGGCGAACTCCTCACCGACACCCGCGGCACCGCGGTGATCACCCATACCTTCCACGATTACGCCCCCTACAAGGGGGATATCCCCGGCAGGAAGAACGGGGTGCTGATGGCCATGGAGCACGGCGAGACCACCGCCTATGCCCTGGATGCCCTGCAGCCGCGCGGGGTGCTCTTCCTCGGCCCCGGCGTGGAGGTCTACGGCGGCATGATCATCGGTCAGCACGCCAAGGACAACGATCTGGACGTGAACCCCTGCAAAGGGAAGAAGCTGACCAACGTCCGGGCGTCCGGCTCCGATGACGCGGTCAAGCTCTCACCGCCGCGCATCCTGACCCTGGAGCAGGCCCTGGAGTTCATCGACGACGACGAACTGGTCGAGGTGACCCCGGTCTCCATCCGGCTGCGCAAGAAGGAACTCGACCCGAACAGGCGGAAAAAGAAGTAGCCCGGCAGCCTGCCGGGATCTTGAGACGGCAGGACGGCCGGGCTCGGGCCATCAAGGTTATTGACTTTGGCCGTTCTTTCCACTACTTTTCTGGCATACTCTGTCTTTGCAAGCACCGAGGGAACATGAAAACCGTGCTCAAGATCTGCGCCAGCCTGGTCCTGGTCACCGCGCTGGCGGGTTGCGCCGCCATGTCTACGGCGAAAAACGCTGCCGACTATTTCAAGGAAGGTGAAGACGCCTACTCGGCCCGGAACTACGACGAGGCCATCGCCATGTGGAAAAAGGTCAAGGAGAGCTATTTCTCTCCCGAACTGACCACCCAGGCGGAGCTGAAGATCGCCGATGCCCAGTACGCAAGCGGCAGCTACATTGAGGCAGCCGCCTCCTACGAGGAGTTCCGCAAGCTGCACCCCACCCACGAAAAGGCCGCATACGCCCTGTTCCGCCAGGGGATGTGCCAGTATCACCAGATCACCGGCATCGACACCGACCAGACCCCCATCCGCAACACGGTCCTGATCCTCAAGTCCTTCATCTCCATCTACCCCGACTCGGAGTATGCCAAGGAGGCGAAGGAAAAACTGGACGAAGCGGTGGCCATGCAGCTCAAGTACGAGATTTACGTGGGCAGGTTCTACCTGAAGAACGAAAAATACCAGGCCGCCATCAACCGCCTCGAAGGGGCTCTGAAAACCTTCTCCAGCTCCTCCCATAACGACGAGACCCTGCTCTACCTGGGCGAGGCCTACCTGCTTTCCGGCGACAAGGCCAAGGGGAAAGAGATCTTCAACCGCCTCTCCACCGAGTATCCTGCCAGCCCATTCATCAAGGACGCCAGCTCGTTCATGGAAAAGCACTATTAGGTTCCAGGGGTGATTCCGGGCCGCGAAGGATAGCGGCATAGGTGGGGACAACCGGTTCAGCCCGACTGCCAAAAGCTACGGGGTACGCCGATCATTGAGCGCCTGTTTTTCATGGGCTACCCGACTTCCCGATTTCGTCAGCTTCTCTTCGTACATCCGTTCATCGGCCAGCTTGAGCGTCTCCCCCAGCTCCTCGGCAGAGTGGGCCGTGGCCGCTCCGAGCGAAAGGCTCAGGCCGAGCCCCCCCATGGAACGCGACGCCTGCAACACCACATCCCTGACCCGCTGCATCGCCTTTTCCACCACCGACTGGTCGGCACCGGGGAGCAGCACCACGAACTCGTCTCCCCCGATCCTCGCCACGATATCCTCTGAACGGAACACCGACATCAGGACGCTGGCTGTCTGCTTGAGGACCTTGTCGCCGGCAGCATGGCCAAGGGTGTCGTTGACCTCCTTCAGGCCATCCACATCCACCATGATCACGCTGATGGGGAGTTCGCTTTCACAGGAGAGCCGCTCCATCTCATCCTCGAAAAAGGCGCGGTTGTAGAAGCCGGTCAGCGTATCGTGACAACTCATGTAGCGGAGTTTTTCCTCGGCTTCCTTCCTCTCGGTGATATCCTCGCAGGCGGTTATGACGGCAACCGGGTCGCCATCGTCGCCAAACACCACGCTGGAGACCAGGTAGGCCGGAAACCGGGTGCCGTCCTTGCGGATGTTCTCCGTCTCCCGGCGGGCGCTGACGAATTCGCCGATCACCTCCTTGCCCCATGGGTGCCACCGTTCCTGAGGGGCAAAGATCCGGACATCCTTGCCGATCAGCTCGCAGACATCGTAGCCGTGCATGTCGGCCTCGGCCTTGTTGGTGAAGATGATCCGGCCATGGCGGTCGGCAATGGTGACCCCGATCGGGATGGTTTCGATGGCGTGCTTCAGCGTCTTCAGTTCCTGTTCGGCCCGCAGCCGCTCGCAACGGGCCTCGGCCTCCCGCAGTTCCCTGCGGATGGCCGGTGCGAGGCGGGCCAGATTGTCCTTGATGAGGTAATCGTGAGCCCCCGCCTTCATCGCCTCCACGGCCGTATCTTCACCCATCTTGCCGGAAACGATGATGAACGGGATATCGATCCCCTTGTCGCGCAGGACATTCAGTGCGGCAAGGCCGCTGAAACCGGGCATGATATAATCGGCAATGACGATATCCCACGTCGTGCGGTCCAGGGCCTCGCTCATGGCAACGGCGCTATCGACCCGCTCCCATTCCGATTCGATCCCTGACTTTCTCAGATGCCAGAGCAGAAGGTCGGCGTCGTCGGGTGAATCCTCGACCAGCAATATCCTCAATGCCCTCTCCTCCATCAGATCCTCCTGATGCGGCAAGATGCAATCAGCCACTGACTATAGTATACCGCGGAAGTCGCGTGCAGACGAATTGATTTGAAAGCAGGCAGCCCGCCCCGGATTCCGGAACGGGCTGCCTGGTCGTCAACTCTCATGCATCGCAACCTTCCGGGCCCTACTTGGCTGCCGGCGCCGGCTGTGCCTCCATGGCCTCCTTGAGCACCTTTACCCCTTCCTTGGAGGCGGCAATGGATGCGGTCAGGCTGTCCCTGGCCAGGTCGGGATTGTGGAAGCCGTCCGAGTTCTCGGCAGTCCAGTATTCCCACAGCACATGGGCCTCCTCGTGCTTCTCGCGGGCCTTGGCCAGCACAGTCTCGGCAACGCCCGCCCGCTTGGCCGCCGTATAGGTGTCGATCAACTGGCCGAGCCAGTACTCGGCCTTGCGCATCTTCCCTTTGGTATAGTTCTGGACGGCTTCGATCTGGTAGAGCTTCTGCTCGACCGTGTACTTGGGATGGCAGCCGAGACAGGCCTCTTTGATGTGGTTCTTGGGACGGATCACGCCATGGGTGGAAAAGACCTTGCCGTCCTTCCCTTTCTGCTTCGGCATGTGGCACTGGTGGCACTGCACGCCTGCCCTGTCGTGGACGCTGCCGGCATAGGTCTCGGCCTCCGGATGCTGCAGCTTGATGAGCCGGGCACCGGTCACGGCATGCTTGAAGTCGTAGAAATCGAGCTTCCTGTAATGCTCCAGGAGCCCCTTGGCATTGGTCAGGGGAAAGTGATTGGTCCGCTGGTCGTCGTAGCCGACCTTCTTGCCGTCGCTCCACTGGCTCCCCGCGTTGCAGTTGTACTCCACATGGCACTGGGCGCACATCAGGCGGGAATCGGTCTTCTCCATCAATCCGATCTTGCGGAAGCCGCGGAAATCGACCACGTTCAGGTCGGTTTTACCGTTTTTGGCAAAGATGTTAGCGCCCCGATCCTTTTCAACGGCCT
>JACRPV010000256.1:4994-7462 GCA_016223015.1 Geobacter sp.
CTTGCGCGCAGGGAAGTGTCGCGGCGGTTCGGCGTGCCGTGGGGGTCGTGGCAGTGGATGCACCCCACGGCGTTCTGGGTATCCTTGGCAATGGCCACCAGGTCCGAGCTGCGGTCCCACTGTGCCCTGGGGTCCTTGTCCCCCATGAACTTCCATTTCAGGATATGATCCGAGGTCTTGCACTGGATACAGGTCGGATTGCCGGCCATGGCGGTCTCGGCCAGCTTCTTGTTGGTATCGATCAGCACGTCCCATGCCTTGCCAACCTCGTCCACTCCTTTCCAACCGTCCTTGTACTGGAAACGCCCCCCCTGGAACCGGTCCACCACGAACTGGACGATCACCATGAACGCATGGCCGCGAGGCTCGTTGTGCTCGAAGGTAAAGCCGTGCCCGGCCAGGAGCTTGTCCTGCATGGGCGAACGCCCGGTGGGGGCCCCTTTCTCCTTACGGGCAGCACCTTCGTAATTGACCGTAAAGAAGCTCTTGTACTGCTCCTTGTGGCACTTGCCGCACAAGGCCTGATCGATGACCGTGACCGGCTTGTTCTTCTCGGGGTCCTGCATATGCGCATCCATCTTGTCGTGGCAGGTCTTGCACGACAGCGAGGCATGCCTGGAGCCCTCCTTGATCGCCTTGATCTCGTCGTGGCACTCGTAGCAATTCTCCCGGCCATCCTTGATCGGCTTGGCAGCAGGCTTTGCCTTTGCCGCAACAGAGGGGAGCGCCAAGAGTGCCCCCATTCCGATGACTGCCACAGCAGCCGCAATCTTCCGTTTCATCATGCGTCTTTCTCCTTTCGCTGGGTATGGTTGGCCGGATTGCGCTGATTGCCTGCCTGGGGATTTCGCTCAACAGAGGTAGTGCAGACGCTGCATTCACCTGTGCAGATGAAGCATTTTCCATAAATGTAGCAGCAATTACCCCTTAAGCAATCAATCGCTCTGCCGATAGATGAACGACATGGTTGCTGCATTAAGCGCTTTTCACCAAGCACTGTCTTTGACCTATGTCAAACAGCTGTTGATTCGGAGCATTTCCCCATCTGCCCGGCACCGGCATCTGCAGCTGATACCCTATCTCCCCCGGAAGGGGAACCCAAAGGAGGGAACATCATTTCGAGAGCTTGCATTGACAGCCACCCCAAGTCCGATAGACTTTTTCTCGGCTCGCTGCCGGAACAGCGGCGATGGCAGGCCTGCTAGGGGAACGCGAGGCCAGCTGCCCGCCATAACCGGACGAGCCCATGCGGAACCCATTTTCAGAATCGGCACACAAACAGCATTTTTTTCTGGCAATCGGTGAAATTTTTGCTATTAATAAAATAATTTTATTCTCACTAAATCGGAGACCAGTATGAACATCCACGAGTACCAAGCGAAAGAGATCCTCAACGCATTCGGTATTCCGGTCCCTCGCGGCCGGGTGGCTCTGACGTCTGACCAGGTGGAACGGGCAGCCAAGGAGTTCGGCGGACGCTGCGTCGTCAAGGCCCAGATCTATGCGGGCGGGCGGGGAAAGGCCGGCGGAGTAAAGCTGGTGCACCATCCCGAGCAGGCACAGGATTACGGCAAGGAGCTGTTCGGCAAGCGGCTGGTCACCCCCCAGACCGGCCCCGAGGGGTTGAAGGTCCGCCGCATCCTGGTGGAAGAGGCCGTGGAGATCGCCAGGGAGTTCTATCTCTCCATCACCCTTGACCGCGGCAATGCCCGCTACTGTCTCATCGCTTCGGCCGAGGGGGGGGTAGAGATCGAAGAGGTGGCCCAGAAGACCCCGGAAAAGATCCACAAGCTCCCCATCGACCCCTATACCGGGCTGAGGCCCTACCAGGCGCGCAGGATCGCCCTGGCACTGGGGCTTACCGGGAGCCTCTGCGAGGACTGCGTGGAGTTGATGCAGAACCTTTACCGGGTCTGCCTGGACAAGGACTGCGCCCTGGTGGAGATCAACCCGCTGGTGGTCAGCAAGGCCGGCTGGCTGATGGCCATGGACGCCAAGATCACCTTCGACGACAATGCCATCTTCCGCCACCGCGAATACCCGGACATGATGGACTATTCCCAGCTCGACCCCCTGGAGATCAATGCCGGCAAGTATGACCTCTCCTATATCAAGCTGTCGGGCAACATCGGCTGCATGGTGAACGGCGCCGGCCTCGCCATGGCCACCCTGGACGTGCTCAAGGAGTTCGGCGGCGAACCTGCCAACTTCCTGGACGTGGGGGGCGGGGCAACCAGGGAAAAGGTGGCGGAGGCGTTCAAGATCATCCTGGAGGACGACGACGTGAAGGGGGTCTTCGTCAACATCTTCGGCGGCATCATGCGCTGCGACGTCATCGCCCAAGGGATCATCGAGGCGGCGTCCGAGGTGAAATGTACCCTCCCGATCGTGGTCCGGATGGACGGCAGCAAGGTCGAGGAGGGGAGGCAGCTCCTTGCCGAATCCGGGCTCAACGTGCAGACCGCCGA
>JACRPV010000014.1:0-26988 GCA_016223015.1 Geobacter sp.
ACCGAAAGATTTCTCGCGTCAATCAAACCACAAGAGAAGAAATTTGTAGTGAGAGAGGGACGAGGATTTGCACTGCAAATTCTTCCCACCGGCACGAAGACATTCTTGTATATCTTTGAGCTGAACAAGCAAAAAGGGTATTACCAGCTTGGCAATTACCCCGCAATGTCCCTAGCTGACGCCCGGGTAGCATACAACGATGCATATAATTTAGTCAAGAAAGGCATTGATCCTCGCGAAGAAAAGAAAGCTGTTGCCGAAGAAAAGGCCAAGATAGCAATGGAAGCCGCACTGGAAGCAGAGGCTGCCACACGCGCTGCAGATCATTTGGAAAACTACTCCTTTGAAACTCTCACCCAAGAAGAGATTCCAAAGAACTTCGTCCCTACTACAGTTGAACAGCTTGCTGCAGTTTGGTTTGTCGACTACTCTAAAGAGAACCATTCCAAACGATGGCAAGAAACTATTCTCAGTGCGATCAGAACACACATCGTTCCTAACATAGGTAAGATGGAAATTTCTTCAGTTCGACACAAACACGCACTATCCCTCATTCAACAAATTGCAGTCAACGTCCCGGGATCAGCTCGCAATACCATGAAGTTCTGTAGACAAATGTTCAAATATGCTTGCCGTCAGGAATGGGCCGAGATACAGCCATTCCATGAAATTACCGAATCGGTGCCCAAAATTGCGCCGAAAGCCGATGAACGTCATCTTGATGACGACGAAATCGTGAAGGCTTGGCACGAAATCAATAAAGCATCAAGCTCACGCGAAGTGAAACGTGCATTGAAGTTGATTCTCGTGACAGCCCAGCGGCCCGGCGAGGTAGCTCAAATGCACCGTGATCAAATCAAAGATAGATGGTGGACGATCCCTGCTGAGGTCGCTGGTAAAAACGAACGAGAACACAGGGTATATTTGACTGATACAGCCCTCAAATTGATTGGGGATGGGAAAGGTCATATCTTCCCATCTGAGAGAGGAAAACGAGGGCATATTTCAGAGAATGCGCTATCGCAGGCGATTAATCGCGGCTACTTGTCCGATGACATCGTTAAAGTCGTTGGCAATAGAAAAATTAAAGCACGAAAAGAACCCTACTTCGGCATGAAACCCTGGTCACCCCATGACCTTAGACGAACTGCTCGCACAAATATGGCACGAGTCGGGGTATCAGATGAGGTTGGCGAGGAGGTAATGAACCACATAAAACCAGGTGTGGTCGGGGTGTACAACAAGTATCGTTATGATAATGAGAAAAAAATCGCCCTCCAGAAATGGGAAGTTCTTCTTCTTGAAATACTGAAAACCAAGCCAGAAAATGCCAATGATATTGTAAAAACAGATTAGTATCGATCTTCAGTACACAACACCTCTTCTTGACGAAATGTGGAATATTGGTGTATTGCAGCTAGGATTCATCTCCCCTCTCCCTCCCCTAAAGTCGGGGGAGGGGCTATGAAGAATCACATGCCATTCCATCACTTATTTTGAAATTAACGGAGCAAGTATGACCAAGGCCGATATCATTGAAAGAGTCGCTGAACAGTGCGGAATAATGAAGAAAGATGCTGTAGGCATGGTGGAATCGGTCTTCAGTATCATAAAATCCACTCTTGAAACCGGAGAGGATATAAAAGTATCTGGTTTCGGTAAGTTTGAGGTAAGGGAAAAACACGAGCGCAGGGGTAGGAACCCTCAGACCGGAGAAGCTATCGTTATTGAAGCACGGAGAATTCTATCGTTCAAGCCGAGTACCATCCTTAAAAATGCCCTGCAAGACAAGTAGATCAAACTTTCTCTTACCCCCTGTTGTTAACCAAGTTATTGTAATCTTTTGCTTTCATATTACACCGATAAAAAGGTGATGCCCGCCAGTGGGCATCACCTTGATTTGTCACTGCTCCAATGTTAGCGACCCGGCTTAGTTAAGGATCTCAAGGTCTCGTTGGCTTCTTTCAATTTCTTGTTGAGAATTCTTAGTTCTTCCAGGTTCTCAGGCTTTGCTCCGTTTGTTTCAATAGCTTTTTTAATTCTTTGAATACGCTGCTGAATGGAATCTACTTCCTGTGCACAATTTCTCAGAAGCAGGTCGCATTCCTTTGCGCACTCTACATCCTGCTGGGAATGCTGAGCGCCATGTTCCATTGCCATTGCCGGAACAGCTGCGGCGAAGAGTGCTGTTGCCATCAGAATGACCAAAGTCTTTTTCATAGCTGTCATCCTCCTTGATGATGTTGTGTGTGCCTTCGAAAAACTACTTAACTGTGTACCAGAATTTAGAGCTACGGGACTTACCATCTTTCAACAAAAACTTCGACATCACACCGTATTTCCCTTTTTTCGACAGATCGAAATCCGCTCCAAAGTGTCCCTGCATACCCATCAGATCCTTGGTCTGGTCGCTCTTGTCCGGATTTTGGACTTTAACTTTCACCTCACCTTCAGTCAGTGCCTTACCGGTCTTGGCGTCCTTGAATTCAACCGCAATATGATGAGTCTCCTTCAGTTCCTTCGGCATCTCCATTTTCATCGCCTTCATGTGCTCCTTCATGCTCATGACTTTGAATACCGCCTTGACGCCGTCCACAACCTCTTCATGGGCTACATCTCCCTGATGTCCACCATGTCCCATGTCATGGCCTCCACCGTGTCCGCCATGATCGACAGCGAAAGATGCTAAAGGTGCTGTAAGAGCAAAAAGTGCTGCGATAAGTACGGTCAGTTTTTTCATGTTGTGAGTTCTCCTTATACTTTTTGGTAAGAGTTTCATGTATCAAATAAAGAGCATTTGTCGTGCCAATTTATAACATACTTATTTTACTAGTATTTACCGTGCCATTGTTTTGCGGCTTTAAAGAATATTCAACAGGTGCGTAGCATATTCCTCTATCGCTCTATCGACACTCTGAACATTTACTCCTTGCCTGTTGCATCACCTAAAGTCAGAATTATTTGCCCGACCGAATGTCGGTGATAACAAACGCACCGCCCACTTTTTCCACCCTGAATTTTACCTTGTCGCCAGTTTTCACCGTATCAAGCATAAGAGGGTCCTTGACTTGAAACACCATGGTCATACCCGGCATATCAAGATTTTTTATTTCTCCATGTTTAATCGTGATTTTTCTGTTAGCCTTGTCTACTTTACGTATTTCACCCTCTGTCATATCGGCTGAGACATTAACCGACGGCAGAATTGCTTCAGACGTAATTTCTTGCGCATGTGCATGGGCAGAAAGCCATAAACTTAACGAGAGAGCCAGCAATATGGAGAATGATTTTAGAGTATTCATTCCTTAATCCCTGTTTTTGACTTTTGAGCCTTCACCCTCACCATCCCTTTCATACCTGAGTCATAGTGGCCTGGCAGCAAGCAAGCAAAATCTATTTTACCGGCCTTGGTGAAGTGCCAGATAATTTCACCAGATTTACCTGGTTGGACCGTAACCATGTTTTCATCAGCATGCTCCATATCAGGATTTTTCTTCATCAACTCATAGTGCTCCTTCAGTTCTTTATCCGTGCCCAAAACCAGTTCATGTTTGATTTTGCCAGAATTTGTAACGATGAATTTGATGGTTTCGCCCTGTCTGACCGAAAGGCTAGCCGGGCTGTAGCGCATCGTATCGTGCATGGTGATCGTGATAGTACGGCTGACGTTTTCTGCCTTACCCGGTTGACCGATTGAAGCGGTTTCGTCGTGACCGCCCGCGTGGTTTCCGCTGGCATAGGCCAAGGAAGATAAGAGAAACACGGAAAACGCTGCAACGATGTGATTGAGTTTCATACATTCACTCCCAATTGTTAATTCAATGGCCGGAATGGCCAGAGGGCTTGCGAATTTCAAATTCGATTCCCGTATTCGTTTGTTGCTTGAGCGGCATGGATTGCCCAGTTTCAGATTGAAAGCGCGCAGGTTCTGCCATTATCCCCGTGTGTTCAAAGGCAACCGTGCCGGGTGAGTGTTTGAACCAGCCAGGGTTGCTATAATCTCCCGGCTTCTGGTTTTTACGAACCTTCACCACCGAGAACATGCCCCCCATTTCAACGGAACCGAACGGCCCTTCACCCGTCATCATGGGGATGGTGTTGTCGGGTATCGGCATCTGCATTTCAGCCATATCCGCCATGCCGCGCTCACCCATTACCATGTAGTCAGGGATGAGGTTGGTGATCTTCTTGACCACACTCCGGTGATCAACGCCGATCATGGTGGGCACATCGTGCCCCATTGCGTTCATGGTGTGGTGGCTCTTATGGCAATGGATTGCCCAATCACCTTCTTCATCGGCTACAAACTCTATCTGCCGCATCTGGCCTACTGCGACATCAGTAGTGACCTCTGCCCAGCGGGCATTTTTAGGCACCGGTCCGCCATCGGTTCCCGTCACCACGAATTCATGGCCATGCAGGTGGATTGGGTGATTCGTCATGGTCAGGTTGCCCATACGGATGCGTACTTTGTCATTCAAACTCACATTAAACGAGTCAATCCCCGGAAAGATCCGGCTGTTCCAGGACCATAGGTTGAAATCCAGCATCGTCATAATCTTCGGGGTGTAACTACCGGGATCAACATCGTAGGCATTGAGCAAAAAGCAGAAATCACGATGTACTTCATCGATCAACGGATGCTTACTTTTAGGATGAGTAACCCAGAAGCCCATCATGCCCATGGCCATTTGCGTCATTTCGTCTGCATGGGGATGATACATGAAGGTGCCGGGCCGGCGGGCAACAAATTCGTACACAAAAGTTCTCCCGGGTCTGATGGCGGGCTGGGTGAGTCCGGTTACCCCGTCCATGCCGTTGGGAAGACGCTGACCATGCCAATGTATGCTGGTATGTTCAGGTAATTTATTGGTGACAAAGATGCGCAGCCGGTCGCCTTCGACCACCTCAATGGTTGGCCCTGGGCTTTGCCCGTTGTAGCCCCAAAGATGGGCCTTCATGCCGGGAGCCATCTCACGAACCACCGGTTCCGCCACCAGATGGAATTCCTTGACGCCGTTATTCATCCGCCAGGGCAAGGTCCAGCCGTTGAGAGTCACAACCGGGTTATATGGCCGGCCACTGTCCGGGATCAACGGCGGCATGGTATCCGGCTTATTTTGCAGCACAGGCTCGGGTAAAGCAGCCATAGCAACCCGGCTGACTGACGCTGCGGCAATGGCACTGCCGGCAATACCGATTGTTTTTAAAAACTGCCGCCTTGAATTCATTGAGATTTCCCCTGCGTGTTTCACGTTATGCGCAGCACGTAATCACATTCCGGCATTAACCGGCCGATTGCAGTTACCATCAATGTTGAACCTCGCTCCGTCCATTTCCAGCCACTGCTCGTGGCCCCACTGAAGTTACCGTAGGTTTGCCAAGCAATGATGCCTGTAGCGCTGCGTCGCTCAGCCAGAACTGTTCTGCGGCTGCAATGGCGGCAATGACGCTATGTATCTGATCACGCGCATCTGCCAGCAACTCGAAGACGCCGATCAGCATACCGTTATAGCGAAGCAAGTTTTCTTCGGAGATGGTTTTGCGCAATGGCACCACTTCATCACTATAATGTCTGGCGACATCATATGCGGTCCGATACGCGGCGTAGCTTTGCCGCAGATGTGAGCCTGCTGCACGAACGGTTGCTTCTAAACGGTTGGCAGCAGCCAGGGTCCGGGCATTCATTGCATCGCGCTGTGCATCACCCCAGTCAAAGAGAGGCACGCGCACACTGACCTCATAGCCCCGCTTGATGTCTTTGGTGTCGTCTATTTTGTCTTTCGTGCTGTCATAGCGCAGTCCCAGTTCAATGTCGGTAATGCTGGTAAAATCGGTCAGACCTTGCGCCCGTGCGGCTGACTCATACTCGGCATGGGCAAGTCTGATGTCGAGGCGAGCTGCCTTGGTGATGTTGCCGGCAGCTTCAGGCGCAATCGGCTCCCCGGGTAGGTCGGGTAATCTATCCGGCAGCACAAGATGCTTTACCTGGTCATCGGTTAAACCGAGGCGGCGGACCAACTCTTCTTTCGCAGCTGCAGCCGTCAGTTGTATCACTGCCCTTTGTGTCGCCGCATCAGCATAGAATGACTGCTGTCGGGCGCGCTGCAGTTTATTGAAATTGCCGACCGCTTGAAGTTGGCGGGCCAGTTCGGCACTAGCTTCTGCGGCCTCATACACTTGCCTTGCATAAAAAAGACTCTGTTGTGCGGCCACCGCCCTGATCCACGCTTGCCGGACCAGGGTAATATGGTCTACCACAGAACCGGTTAACTGCAGCTGCGTCTGCTCAATCATCCGTTGTGCCTTGTTGTAGCGTTGCGGCAGCGTCAACAGGTCAAGCAGGCCAAAGGCTATCAGGCTTGAAAATTCAATTTCGTTGGCTGAGCGCAACTGCTCGAAGGTGAAAACAGGATTGGCAATACGACCGGCTTGCGCTGCATTGGCCGCATCAGCCCAGTTTTGCGCCAACAGTGCCTGCAATTCTGGGCTATTGACCAGGGCAAGCAGCACCGCATCGTTCTGACTTAGCGGCTTTTGTAGAATCTCTCCGGACATACGTTCCAGTTTTTCACGCTGCTCTTTGGTTTGTGTCAAATTAAGCTGGCCCTGTGTAAAATCGGCTGCGTCATGGTTTGTTTTGGCAAGAGATTGATCGAAATTAACGCTGGCGCAACCCGATAAAATGACCATTAAGAGCAGGGACGGCAAAAGACAGCAATAACGCAAATGCTGAAACACTCGGCTCACGGCTTGCTCCCATGCCCGGTGTGCGGCTCATTGGTGACAGACGGCTCAGCGTACGGCTTCACCTGTGGAAGTGATTTGAGGTCAATGGATTTATCGTTTGTATACGGTTGACTGGCCTCTCTGACATAGGAACGCCATCCGCCGATTTTGCCGACAGTGTCATTGGTTTCTCGCCAAGGTAGTACCGGTTGCTCGTTGAATGAATAGTAGTGAGTAAATGCAGATTGGTATTGGAAGGGTGCTTCTTCAGAGGCTGTGGTTATTGGGGCGGTCGTATCCGCCCCAAACGCAGGTTGGGCATGGGCCATCGAAGTACTCAACAATAATCCGGCAAATAACAGCCATGTAATAGTTTGTACTTCCATAAATTTATCGCTGGGTTTGTTGTTTGTTAGCCTACTTTGTGATGAGAATGTTAACAAATAAATACCGCCGCTATTATGTTCATATTGATCGTAATATTAACTCTTGTCAAACGTAGCCTGCCAACAAAGCAACAACACCATTCTCTCTATGTAGAAACCTTGCAAGTCAGTGTTTCATCCCCGAATAGTGCAGCCGACCCTTTTTCAGATCCCGTTTTTTCATCAGCACGAAGATGACCGGCGTCATGATAAGCACATGCACCGCGGACGAGATCATGCCGCCGATCATCGGTGCAGCAATCGGTTTCATCACGTCGGCACCGGTACCCGATGACCACATGATCGGAATCAGGCCCAGGAGGGCCACGGCGACAGTCATCAGCTTGGGCCTGAGCCTGAGCACTGCTCCCTCAAAGGTAGCGTCATAAATATCCCGCTCCGTACAGGGGCCGTTGATCAACTTCTTATCCAACGCCTCGTGCAGGTAGATGACCATCACCACACCGGTCTCCACGGCGATGCCATACAAGGCAATGAACCCGACCCAGACCGCCACCGACAGGTTATAGCCCAATGCTGACACTAGATAGACCCCCCCCACCAAGGCAAAAGGAACCGAGAGCATAACCATGCTCGCCTCCAGGGCCGAATGGAAGGTGAAGTAGAGCAGAATGAAGATGATCACCATCCCCAGCGGGATCAGCACCTGCAGGCGGGCCTTGGCCCTGATCTGGTTCTCCCACTGGCCTGACCAGGTGACATAGTAGCCGGGAGGGAGCTTGAGCTGTTTTTCCAGCACCTGCTTGGCTTCGGTGACAAAGCCCCCCATGTCCCGACCTCGGACATTGAGGAAGACCAGCGACCTCAGGAGCCCCCCCTCGCTGTTGATTTCCGGGGCACCGGTGGATACTTTCAGCTTGGTCACCAGGGAAAGCGGCACCTGGGCGCCGTCCATGCCACTGACCAGAATGCGTTGGATGGCCGGCATGTTGTCGCGATAGTCCCGCAGGTAGCGCAGTCGAATCGGGAAACGGTTGCGCCCCTCTACGGTGGTGGAGAGCATCTCGCCACCCAGCGCCGTTTCGATGATGTCCTGAATATCCCCAACACTGACCCCATACCGGGCAGCTGCCTCCCGGTCAATGTCGATGTCGATGTAGTTGCCGCCGGTAACCCGTTCTGCAACCACGTCGGCAGCGCCGTTGATCGGCTTGAGAATTCCTTCCGCCTGAATCGCCAGGTCTTTGAGCACATTCAGGTCGTTGCCGAAGATTTTCACCCCCAGGTCGGTTCTGACCCCGGTGGAGAGCATATTGATCCGGTTGATAATTGGCTGAGTCCAGCCGTTACGGACGCCGATCTGCTGTAGTTTGCTGTCCAGTTCAGCGACAATGTCGGCCTTTTTCACCCCCGGACGCCACTGATCCTTTGGCTTCAGAATGATGATACTCTCAAACATGGAGACCGGTGCCGGGTCGGTGGAAGTCTCGGCACGCCCAACCTTGCCCAGCACATGTTCCACCTCAGGCACGGCCTTGATGATGCGGTCCTGCACCTGAATGATCCGCTTAGCCTCGGTTATTGAGACGTTTGGCAGCGTGACCGGCATATAGAGCAGCGAGCCTTCGTCCAGGGGCGGCATGAACTCGCTCCCCAGCTTCATGAACATTGGCACGGCAACGGCCAGGGCCACGATATTGAGGGCGATGGTGGTCTTTTTCCAGACCAGCACCCAGCGGATCACCGGGGAATAGAGCTTGATGAAGAAGGTGGAGACCGGATTGGAACTCTCCGGCGGCATCTTCCCTCGCATGAAGTAGTACATCAGCACCGGCACCAGGGTGATGGCGATCAGAGCCGAGCCCATCATGGAAAAGGTTTTGGTGAAGGCCAGTGGGTGGAACAGTTTTCCTTCCTGTCCCTCCAGCAAAAACACCGGCACGAAGGAGAGCACGATGATGGCCAGGGAGAAGAAGATTGCCCGACCGACCTGTTTGGCGGAGGTGATGACCACCTCCAACCGCTTGCCGGCCCGTTCTTCGGGCGGCATCTCGGAGAGGTGGCGATAGCAGTTCTCCACCATGATGACCCCTGCATCCACCAACACGCCAATGGCAATAGCGATGCCACCGAGGGACATGATATTGGAAGTGACCCCCATCAGCTTCATGGTGATGAAAGCGATCAGCACCGAGATCGGCAGAGTCAGGACGATCACCAGGGCGCTCTGGAAATGGAGCAGGAAGATCAGGATGACCAGAGAGACAACGATGGATTCTTCCAGCAGATTTGTTTTCAGGGTGTTGATGGCCCGCTGGATCAGGTCCGAACGGTCATAAGAGACCATGATCTTAACGCCTGGCGGCAGTCCTTTTTCCAGTTCCTTGATCTTGACCTTGACCCGGTCAATGACATCCTTGGCATTCTCACCATATCGCATGACGACGATGCCGCCGACTGCTTCACCTTCGCCGTTCATGTCCAGCATCCCCCGGCGGATGGCCCCCCCCATCTGCACGGTGCCGAGGTTTTTGACGAAGACCGGGGTGCCGCGCATGTCAGCACCGACGACGATGTTCTCCAGGTCGGCACTTGACTTCACATAGCCTTTGCCGCGGATCAGGTATTCGGCATCGGCCTGTTCGATTAGCCGCCCACCCACATCCTTGTTGGAGGCCTTGACTGCATCCATCACCTTGCCGACCGGAATTTTGTAGGCCAGGAGCTTGGTAGGGTCCAGATCAATCTGGTATTCCCGCACATAGCCGCCGATGGAGGCTACCTCGGCCACACCCTGCACGGTGTTCAACTGATAGCGGACAAACCAGTCCTGCAGGGTCCGCAACTGCTCCAGGTCATACCCCTTGCCATCGATGGTGTACCAGAAGACATGGCCAACGCCGGTACCGTCGGGACCAAGGGTCGGTCGTACGTTGGGCGGCAATAGCGAGGCGGCGTAGTTCAGCCGCTCCAGCACCCGAGTCCTGGCCCAATAGATGTCGGCCTTATCCTCAAAGATCACGTAGATCATGGAGAAGCCGAAGGCCGAAGAGGCACGGACGGCGCGGACTTGGGGGAGCCCCTGCAGGTTGACTGCCAGCGGATAGGTGACCTGGTCTTCCACCACCTGGGGCGAGCGCCCCGGATAGTCGGTAAAGACAATAACCTGGTTGTCGGACAGGTCTGGGATTGCGTCCACCGGAGTCTTGTAGACCGACCAGACCCCCCAGGCGATGACCAGCCCAAAAACCATCAGGATAATGACGCGGTTACGGGCGGAATATTCGATAATCTTTTCAATCATGGCAGCAGTCCTTGTCGGAGATCGTTAGTCAGTCATCATTACATCTTCATGTCATCCATTTCCAAAGTCCCCTTCTTGGCCGGGGCCTGCTGTGCCGGGGCACCATGACTTTCATGACTACCTCCCTGGGGTTGCTGGCTTGCTGCGGGAGCTTGTCCTGGCTCAGCAGGTTTGCCCCCGGTATGTTTGCTGTGGTCCTGGCCGCCGCCACCTTTCAATTGCGACTCGGAGTCGATCAGATAGCTGCCGGAGACCGCCACCTTGTCCCCAGGTTTGATGCCCGACAGAATCTGGACTTTTTCATCCGTCTTTTGTCCGACCTGAACATCACGCGGCTCGAACATGCCGGGCGACATCTCCACCCAGACCACCTGACGTTTGCCGGTATCGATCAGCGCGGTAACTGGTACGACGATGCTTGAGCCTAGCGGTACCTTGATGATGGCATTGACAAACATGTCTGGTTTCAATTTCATGCCGGGATTAGCCATCTCCACCCGAGCCTTGATCGTCCTGGTCTTGGGATCGAGGAAGGGGTAGATATAGGCGATTTTCCCGCTGAACGGTTTGCCGGGGAAGGATTGGGAACGGATCTCCACCTGCTGGCCAATATGGATGTTGGGGAACTCGTTTTCGTAGACCTCCACCTCTACCCAGACCCTTGACAGGTCAGCGATGTTGAACAGTACTTCGCCGGTGTTGACGTATTGCCCTTGCTGCATCATTTTTTCGATCACCACGCCGGAAAGTGGGGTGTAGATCGGTAGCCGGATGTTCGGCTTGCCTGCCTTTTCCAACTCAGCGATCTGGCTCTCTTTGACCCCGAAGAGCATCAGCCTCTGCTTGGCCGATGCGACCAAACCTTCACCGTTCTGAGAAATGGCGGCAATCGGCGAGTTTTTCAGTTGATCGCGACTCTTGACCGCCAGCAGGTATTCCTGCTGGGTCGCCACCAAATCAGGGGAATAGATCTCGGCCACCGGATTGTCCTTGGTTACGACATCGCCAACTTTGTTCACATGCAGTTGGTCGATCCGCCCGGCAATCCAGGCGGTGACCTTGGCTTGACGCGACTGGTCGAACTGGACGATCCCGACAGCATTGATTTCTTTATTCAGGACGGACTGCTTTGCCGCGATAGTGGCGATGTTGGCCATGACCCGCTGGGTCGGCGAGAGAGATACATGGCCGAGCATCTCGGCCTGTTTTCTCTGCTCCTCGGTCATTTCACCACCAGCAGCACCTTCGATCTTCTTGATCAGTTCCATAGCGCAGATCGGGCAGGTGCCGGGCTTGTCCTTAATAATGAAGGGGTGCATGGAGCAAGTGTAGAGTTGTTTGCCCTGAGCTGCCTTGGCATCCTTTTCGGTCACCGTGTTGGGACTCTTCTTCTGCCACAGGTACCAGCCGCCGCCGGCAACAGATGCCAAGATGATGAGCGCCAGAGGGATTATGATCTTTTTATTCAGGGCCATGGTCATACCTCGATATGATGAATTTTAGTGATGTTGTGAATGTTCAGCTGCAGGCGGAGTTACCCGTGGCACCGCAACTGGCTCAGAAGGGGCTGGTGCTGGCGCTGAAACCGGCATCTCCGTAGTTACAGCAATCTCCCCACCTACCGCTGCCTCCAACTGGGCCAGTTTCATCATGTATTCGGCCTGGGATTCATACAGTTCCCGCTCGTAGTTGAACAGGTTCATCCGGCCGTCCAGCAGGGTCAGAAAATCGACCTTGCTCACCCGGTAGCTGATGACCGCAGATTCCAGAGATTGCTCGGCCTGGGGAATGATTGCTCCTTTGTATAACTCCACCAGATTCCAACGGCGATCCAACTGGGCCAGGGTATCGTTGATGGTATAGGAGATGGTGTTCCTGAGGGCGTTCAGCTCTTCCGTCGCCATGCTGGTTTCGGAGGTTGACTCGGCCACCATGGCCCGACGCTTTTCCTGCTGGAATGGGAGATTGAAGGTAACACCAACGGTAAACATGTTGTAGCCGGGGTCTTTCACCATGTCGTTATCGACTTTTTCCCGGAACATATATTCAAAGGAGAGGTTAAAATCGGGCCAGTACTCTTTTTCGGCCAGGCGATGGCCTGCTTGCCCCTTGCTGACCAGTTCGGCAAGACTCTTGATCTGGGGGCGTTTTTCATCGGCCAGATTTTTTAACTGCTCGGCGGATTGGGTGATCTTTGGCAGGGAGAAATCGGTAATGGGGCCGACCGGTGTGGTGCCAGGGCGATACAGAAGATAGTTGAGGTTGGCTTCCAGACTCTTGCGCTGCTGTTTGAGGGTGATCTGCATGTCGAGCATCTTGGACTTTTCCAGCCCGGCCTTGTAAATATCCTGCTGCACCCCCTGGCCGACCGAATATTTTGACTCGGCAATGGTCACGAAGTCGCCGAGCAGTTGCAGGTTTTTGGCCACGATCTCCAGCGACTTGTCAACCGCCCAGAGCTGGTAGTAGGTCTCCCTAACCATTCGGGCCAGTTCAAGCTTACGCTCCTCGATGGACCAGCGGTAAGACTCCGCTTCGTGCGTTACCATTTCCTGCCGGATACCGCGCTTTCCCCAGAAAGGAAGCTGTTGGGAGATGCCGATCACCTTGGCGGTCTGGGGGTCGCTGCCGCCGAATGAAAATGGTTCCCGTGCCACAAGGTTCTGCAGCTTGAACATGAACATAGGGTCTTCCAGACTCGCTGCCTGTTTCGCCTTGTTGGCGAACATCTGCCAGCGGGACTGTGAGGACTTCAGCTCCGGATTGCCGGCAAGGGCAGTATCAACAAGGTGCTTCAAGTTCTCGGCCGGCAGTTTCACCTCTTCCGCCCATGTCATGGCGACATAGAGGAAGATGAGCAGCATCGAAGCTAGTGAGCACAGATATTTCATGGGAACTCCTGATTCGTGAAGTGACGACAAAACATAACTTACACACTGCGTGCCATTTGCTATCTTGCTGATTTAATGGATTATTTACTGTGAGAAGGGTCAGCTGCCAGCAGAATATCCTGCAGAAGTGGTGACTATTCTACAACTAATTCCCCCAGTAATTCAGTATGGCTTGACCACATTACATTGTTCGGCATTTGCTTAAGATTCTTTATACTATTTGGTGGCCGTATGTCCCGGCACGATGATCCCGTATTTTTCCAGCCGGTAGATGAGCGTATGCCGGGGAATCCGCAGAAAACGCGCTGCGGCAGTCTGATTCCAGTTGTTACGCTCCAGCGCCTGGACAACAACCTCCCGCTCTAGCTCTTCAAGCGGATACCCATCATCAGGGAGCTTGATGACGGCATGCCCGATCGGGACCGCCTCACGGAATTTCTCCGGCAACTCGTCAAGGCTGATTTCATCGCCATTGCGCATAATCAACAGTCGTTCGATGGTGTTTTCCAGTTCCCGCACATTGCCCGGCCAGGGGTACATGACCAGTGTTTCGAGGGCTTCCTTGGCAAAGGTGACCTTATCGCTGCCGTGCTTGGTACAAAAATAGCGGATCAGCAGCGGGATATCCTTACGCCGCTCACGCAGCGGCGGGAGATGCAGCGGGATGACCGACAACCGATAATAAAGATCCTCCCGAAAGGTAGCGTCAGCAATTGCTTTATCAATATTCAGATTGGTGGCGGCGACGATCCGTACATCCACCTTTTGGACTTTGGTTCCGCCAACAGGTTCCACTTCCTTTTCCTGCAAGGCTCTGAGCAGTTTTGGTTGCAACTCCAGCGGCAGTTCACCCACCTCATCCAGAAACAGGGTACCCCCATCCGCCAGTTGAAACTTGCCGGTTTTATCCTTGATTGCACCGGTGAAGGCCCCTTTCATATGGCCAAACAGCTCACTTTCCAACAGATCGCGAGGGATGGCGGCGCAGTTGATGGCCACAAACGGTGACTCCCGGCGGGAACTATTGGCGTGGATGGAGCGGGCCACGAGTTCCTTGCCGGTGCCGGATTCCCCAGTGATCAGAATCGATGCCTCCGTATCGGCGACCTTGCGGATTACCGTAAAGACCTTTTCCATCTCCTTGGATTGCCCGACAATGGTGCGGAAGTCGGCCTTGTCTGACAATTCGCTCTTCAGCCGCTTGTTCTCTTCGGCCAACCCGTTGAACTGAAGTGCTTTTTTGACCGTCAGCTTCAGAGCCTCTCGGTTGAACGGCTTGGTGATGTAGTCATAGGCGCCCGCCTTCATCGCTTCCACTGCAACGTCAACGGTGCCAAAGGCGGTGATGATGATGACCAGCGCCTCCGGCGATCGCTCCTTGATGGACCTGAGCACCATCAGTCCGTGCATGCCAGGCATGTTCATGTCGGTAATAACCAGGTCGGGGCGTGATTGGCCGAACCAGTACAGACCTTCTTCGCCGGACGCAGCGGCCTGCACCTCATACCCTTCTTCCTGGAGATTGTATTCCAGCACCCGCCGCAGCGAGTTGTCGTCGTCGATTACCAGTATTTTCTGTTTCATGAGTACTCTCCCGTCGGTTGCGGCAACCTGACGATGACGATCGTTCCGTGACCGGCTTCGCTTTCGACCAATAAGGTGCCGCTATGGCTCTCGATAATCTTCTTGGTGATTGCCAGCCCCAGCCCGGTACCATCAGGTTTGGTGGTAAAAAAGGGCTCGAAGATCCGATTTTTCATTTTTTCGTCAATTCCCGAACCGGTATCGCGGAACTGAATCTCACACAAGCCGTCCTGATAGGTCTTCGTGGCGATGATCACACTGCCGCCAGGTTTGCTGGCCTGCAGCGCATTGATGATAATGTTGAGGAATGCCTGACGGAGCTTCTCGCCATCGGCCTTGATAATAACCGGAGCTGGTGGCGGTTGCACAACGAGCTTGATGTTCCGCTCCCTGGCATCGTTCGCAACCAACGTCACTATCGTCTCCAACTCCTCCTGTATTCGGCAAGGCTTCATGTCAGCCGGTTGCGGCCGCGCCATCTGTAGAAAGTCCTCAACCACCCGGTTCAGCCGCTCGGTCTCCTTGATCTGAATCTCGATGAATTCATGTTTGGGGTCACCCGGTTTGTAGTCATCCTTCAAAATTTCGGCGGTGCCCCGGATGGAACCGAGCGGGTTGCGGATTTCGTGGGCCAGCACGGCTGCCATTTCCCCCAGGGTCGACAGTTTTTCAGCCCGACGCAACTTCTCTTCAATGGTGATGATCCGCTCCGACTGGTGCTGCAGCTTCTGATACGACTCCTCCAGCCCCCGGGCGTTTTTCTGTAATTCAACGGTCTTTTCTCGCTCCCGCTGGGACAACAGGCCAGTGACCCCACCAACGATGTTGTAGAGCAGAATCTCCAGATACTTCTCCATCTCCATGGTCAGGTGGCCACCCCATTGAAAAAGAAGATGGGGGGCATAGGCGATGCTGACAACATCGGCAGGTAATAGAGCCGCTGAAAAATGTCGTGCAGGTAAGGAAGATGGAGCGGGGTCAGATAGTGCAGCAAGCTGATAACAATCACAAAGGATGAAAGAATAACAGGCCGGACTATCGATGATTTTTCCATGTAGGGTGTTTCTCCAGGAGAATGAGTACGTCAATTCAGATCATTAAACATGTACCACATAACTATAAAATCACAATTAACGGCTTGATATTACTAACTTTGCAAATGTTAACATTCTGGCTGATATGATTTACAGGATAAGAACCATCATGGGTACCATCATGAGCAGCATGAATCCGGTTCCCCACCAACCCCATTTACCACCACCGAAATGATGGGAGAAAAAACCATGTTCTGCGTGTTCACTGCCGGCATTAATCACACTTGCGTTCACTTCGTACTGGATCAGCTCTGACTGATTCTGGCGATCAGCGATCTTTACCGCCACCCTGTAGTCACCGGGTTTCTCAAATTTCCAGGAGTCGATATACTCGTTATCGAGCAGATCGATCTGACGCTTGAAAAGCGGCTGTTCAGCACCTTGCTCATAGACCTCCAGAGTTACATCTCTATCGGTAAGGCGGATTCCGTCTTTGTTTACCGAGAGCGCAAGTTGGACAGTGGCATTTGGTTCGATCTTGTCTGGGGAGAGTTTGACCGTTGCCTTGAATCCTTGCTGAGTGAAACTCTGTTCAAGGGCAAAAGCTGCGGCGGGAAGAGACATCAGTAAGAGAAAAAGGATCAGTTTTTTCATGATAGACACTCCGTTGTTTGTTGTCAGACAGACGATGTTATGATCTCAACTGCACCGGCAAGATCGCCGGGCTGCAATAGTTCCACCTTGCCTCTTATTGGAATGGGCCGGGCCAATGTATCCTGCACCGGGCAGTGTTTTTCAACCAGTCTTGCAAGCTGACTTATACTTTCCGGTGACGCCGACGAGACAATCCGAGTGGTAAAACTAATTGAGGAAAATCCGGCGGGAACCTCCGCCAGCCCTAGAAAACCGTGAAGATCGATGCTCCCCTTGGCATGGACTTCAATGCTCTTGATTTCGATCCCCAGCACCGCTGCAAAGGCCCGATAGACGATCTCCTGGCATCCTCCCAGAGCAGAAAGAAGCAGTTCAACCGGATTGGGTGCCGTGTCACTGCCTCCAAGATCCCGTGGCTCGTCAATGGGGACGATAAAGCCACGAATCTCCGAGCGGACGGTGAATCCAGGATTGTCTGAATAGGTCGATGCACGGAAAACGGAATTGGCGAGTTTTGGATTCGATTTAACCGTTGCTATGAGTTGTTCTACTGACTCTTTAATGCTTTTGTCTGACATGTAGTCTCCCCTGTTGGTTGATAATTACGTTACATTAGCCGCCTTGCCCTGACAGTGCGGATCTGTTGAGTGTCCGGAGAATGGAATTCACTGAATCTTCCATTTTCTGCTCCAACAGATAACGTTGCTTATTACCTGCAGCAAGCTGCGCTCCCGCCGCTTGTTCTCTTTCCAACTCTTCTTCAATGATCGGTCGCCCGCTGGCGATCTGCTCAAAGTGAACATGTGGCCCGGTCGAGCAACCGCTGTTGCCGGAGAACGCCAGCACGGTTCCCGCCTCTACCAGTTCACCCGGTGTGACCCTGACCAGGGAGTTGTGTCCATACAGGGTTCGGTCACCATTGCCATGCTCGACTATAACGGTGGCGCCGTAGCCACTTCTCTCACCAGCAAACAGTATCAGTCCTGGCCGAGTAGCGCGAACCGCTGTGCCGACCGGCACCGCGATATCAATGCCACGATGAAAGGAGAGTTTGCCGCTGCCAAAGGGGTCGACTCGCCAGCCAACACCAGAGGTAACGACGCCATTCGCGACCGGTAGGCTATTGTCAGCAAGGGCCATTGCCGGAAAGGCAAACAGGGCCACTATTAGACTGATAAGACATCTCATCTCAACCAATTCCCACTTTTTCAGGTCGCCTGCTCTATAAGAAATGATTTTCCAGTTTCCCTATTAAGGATACTCAACAACATATCGCCAAAACCGCATGGTCTGCATGGAACTTCAGAGATGTCAGACACCCTCGGATCAAGTATCAGATTCATGACTTGTGATGTTGTAGCCCCGACAAACAACACGATGTTCAACTCAGGAAACCGTTCCCGCACGAGGCGGCTGAATTCAAAACCGTGCATATCCGGAAGCTCAAGATCACTGACGATGGTGCTATAGCCATATTTCTGCAGCTTCTTAACAGCTGCAGCGACACTTTTGACAGCATCAACCTTAATCTTGAAGTGCCCGAAGAGTCGTTCGATAATCTCAAGGATGTCCGGGTCAGCGGTGACAACCAAAATGCCAAGGTCTAGTGCCGACTCAATCTGCATGATAAACAAATCAGGCCTGCTCAAGGACCATGCCGTCCCGCAGGCTGATGGTCCGGTCCGAATATGCACCGTTCTCCGGGTTATGCGTCACCATGACTACAGTTTGGCCCGCATCGTTCAATTCGCGGAACAGAGCCATGACCTCCTCGCTGGTTTTGGAGTCTAGGTTGCCGGTCGGCTCATCCGCCAGGAGGATGTGCGGGTTGTTCACGATAGCCCTGGCAATGGCTACGCGTTCCTGCTCGCCACCGGAAAGTTGGTTGGGAAGGCGATCCAGCTTGCCGCCGAGGCCGACCCGCTCCAGGGCACACTTTGCCGCGTCGATTTTTTCCGATGATTTCATCTTGACGATGGCCAGCGGCAACATGACATTCTCAAGGGCCGTCAGATAGGGGATCAGGTGGAATGACTGAAAGACAAATCCCAGGTTCTGCGCTCTGAAGTCAGCCAGCTTTTCACCGGGAAGCTGGTACAGTTTTACCCCGGCCATCTCGACCTCGCCCGTCGTGGGATGATTCATGCCACCCAGCACCGACAACAGGGTGCTCTTGCCGGAGCCGGACTGCCCCATGATGGTGATGAATTCACCGGCTTCGATGCTGATGTCCACGCCTCGCAGAGCTTCGACCGTGTCTTCGCCACTGGTGTACAGTTTCTTTACATTCTTGATTTCGATGAGTGCCATGGTTTCCTCGTAGTTAAAGTGCCCGCAGGGCTTCGGTCGGGTCCATCTTGCTGGCATGCAGCGCCGGGTAGAGGCTGGCCAGCAGTCCCAGAGTCAGGGCAAGGCCGATAGAACCAAAGGCTACCGTTGTGTCCAAAATCAGGTGGGCGTTCTTGCTTTCCGCCATGAACGGCAGGGCCAGCTTGGCGCCACCCAAGCCGAAGGCATACCCCAGAAAACCGGCTAAAAGGCTAACCAGGGCCGCTTCAAACAGGATGATCCGCATAATGTGGCTCTTTCTGAAACCGATGGCCCGGAAGACGCCAATTTCAGTGGTCCGCTCGTTAACGCTCCCCATCATGGTGACGAAGACGATAAGAGAGCCGATGAAGACTACCACCCCGGCCATGGCGTAAGAGAAACGCTTGAACTGGTCCAGGGCCTTGAGGCGTCCTTCAACCACCTGCTGAATTGCCGACACCTTGGCGTCCGGGATTTTCTCGGCAATCTGGGTCACCATGTCGCCGATGGGGCAACCGGAGCAGAGGGCAGCCACCTCAGCCAAGGTAATTTTGCCTTCCTTGCCCAGCATCTTCTGCGCCTTGCTCAGGGAGGCGAACACCAGGGAGTCGTCCTGGGAGCCGGTCTGATCCAGTACTCCGGCCACGGAGAATGACTCTCCCTTGATGGTCAGCTTGTCGCCAGGAGAGACATTCAGCACCTTGGCTGCATCGGTGCCGAGCAGCAAGTCGTGGTCCTCTTTTGGTTCACTACCGAAGACTTTCCACCACTGCTTCATCTTCAGTTCACTTTCAAAGTGGACCCCCACCAACAGGACGTCGTGATTGTTAACAGTTATCCCCCCCAAGACCTTTGGACTGACAGCGGAGACGTTTTTGTTGTTCTTGATGGTCTTGATCTTGGCCAAATCGCTTTCCAGAATTTCCCGCTGGTCGAAGGTCACGCCGCCTAGGCTGATACCACCGTAGTTCATGGCCAGCCCATTGCTCTGGGGGGTGATCAGGATGTTGGCGCCGAATTCGTCCATCTTTCGCTCGATGTCGCTGGACATGGAACGGGTCAGGGTAACGAGGGTGACGATGGTGGCAATCCCCACTGTCAGGCCGATGGTCAGGAACGCCATTTTGGCCTTACGTCGTTTCAGGTTATTGATGGATATGTTGTGCAGTTGCATCAGAAATACCTCGCGCCTGCCCTGAGATCATCAGCCTTGATTGTGATAGAGTTACTACTGACCTGACTTGGCAGGTATCCGGGATTGCAACCGCCGGTGGCATTGGGTCCCAGACGATTGATGGCGAATTTCTGGTTGCAGTTTTTGCAGTTCATCTTGTCACCCTGCTGCTCATACCCTTTTCTAGACTTGAAACAGGCATCACAGGCATCGAAGGCGGTCTTGAAGCTGCCGTCAGCAACCTTGACCGCAAAGAAGGTTATCTCTTTGCCGCCATCCTCGAACTTGTAGAACTGGGCCGAACCAGCTGCCAGCTTAGCAACAGGAATAGTGACTGTTCCGTTTACCACCTTGACCTTCTGGGACTTCCCCAGCCCAGGGATATTCAGGGCAAAGACGCTTGCCGCTCCGATAAGCACTGCTCCGACTATTGCCACCGCCCAGCCAATCTGCTTCGACTTGATTGCTCCCATTTCCTGCTCCTTTTTTCAGCTTGGATTATTATTGGAACCGCAACCGCCACCATTGCCACCACAGCAACCTTTTTTTGGTGTGGCATTCTGCCCAACATTACGACCGGTTATTTTTTTAAATTCTTCCGGAGTGACGACATCGGTTACCTGGCTGTAATATCCGGTTGACCTGACCATTTCCACCAGCGTTTCAGGTTTTACCGTCTAGTGCCACCCCTTTCACTGACTCCAGCGCTTTGGAAATCTTGCTGGCGCAGCTGCCGCAGGTCATGCCGGTTGTTCGCAACACGGCGATTGAATCAGCAGTAGCGCCGATGCTGACGCGAAACGCGAGAGCCACCAGGATGGTGACGGACATAATGACGAAAAGTGCAGATGTAATTCTTTTTGCTGTCATGACGAGCCTCCGATCAGTCACGTTGTGCAAGAGCCAGCGTAGGAGCATCCCCTTGCCAGGTACTTAACCCATACACGTTGATGGCAATTCCGACTCCTTGCAGGATCAGCCAGCCTGGACGACCAAGATTGTAAGCAATAAAACCCAACAGGATTGCCGATATTGTCCAGAACACAAACGAGCAGCGATGACCGCGGGCATTGAGCAGTGAACCAGCAAGTGAACTGGTAACCCCGACCCATTCGATTATGTTCATTGTGCTGTTACTAATTATGGACATCCGGCAATTCCTTGTGCCAATAGAGTTTCTCTATAATTAACAAGGATCATGCCAACCCATGAATTATATGTAACTTGCTATAATTGCGAGATTAACCAGTGTCACCCTGACTGGACCGTGATGCAAAGGAGGGAGAATAATCAACTATGGTGCAGAATATTCTTCAACGCATGGGTAGGTTTTGGGTCTGAATTCAATAGTCGACAACAATCCCAGATGGTAATCAAATATACGTTATCGGTATTTTCGATTGATACTATCCAATATATCGATAATTTCAATTTGCTTTAGAAATGCAGATCGGTTATTTAGAATCCTTTTCTCGCAATCCTTGAACGAGAGGTTCCCGTGCGATTCTTTTCTATTCTTGCCGTAGCACTGCTCTGTTTAACAGCAGTCCAACCAGTAGTTGCAGCTCCGAGCAAAAGCCATTCGGGGCTAATCACCATGACTTTCGATCTGTCGGATAAAAGCGCAACTGCAGAGACGGAGTTATGGCTTCCCTATCCGGTATCCGATCGTGACCAGACCATTACCGATGTGAAAATTACCGGAGATTATGCGACGTCGGCCGTATACGCCGATGCAGCGTACAGCACACCAATGCTCTACGCCCGCTGGGACAAAGGGACTGCAAGCCGTAAACTGACTTTTTCGTTCAAAGCAGAGCGTAAAGAAGTTATTCGCCGGGATTTCCCATCCAAGGAGGCCGCCTGGGACTCTGCCGATTACACCCAGTATCTGAGCGCAACGAAATCCGCACCGATTGATGGCGAAGTCTGGATTCAAGCCTTAAAAATAACTGCGGGCAAGCGGACCGTCCGGGAAAAAGCCAAAGCCATTTATGACTGGACCTGCGAAAATACCTATCGCGACCCCAATACCAAAGGGTGCGGAGCAGGTGACGCATGTGCGATGTTAAAGAATCCTGGCGGGAAGTGCGCCGACATTCATACGCTCTTTGTTGCCCTGGCCCGGGCCGCAGGAGTACCGGCCCGCGAGGTGTTCGGCATCCGGATGGGGAAAAAGGAGCGCGAGGTGATCACGACCTTGCAGCATTGCTGGGCGGAATTCTACCTCCCAGGCTATGGCTGGGTGCCGGTTGATGCCGCAGATGTGCGTAAGGCGATGTTGACCGAAAACCTGAAGCTGGAAGACGCCAAAACCGCTGAATACCGAGACTATTTCTGGGGCAGCATCGATCCATACCGGGTCAAACTGTCTGTCGGGAGAGATCTGACTCTTAATCCTCCGCAACCGGGCGGCCCGCTCAATTATTTCATGTATCCCTTTGCCAGGACTGGGGACAAAATTCTCGACTGGCTCGACCCGGCATCATTCAAATATTCCATTACCTACACTGACAAGTAATTTTATAAATATTTGTAATCGTAATTTTCGCGCAATACTGGTTCGCTCTTCCTTTGGCAATGCTTTATGGTACATTTGTGTTGAGTTCTTAACACTGCCATGTAGCTGGTTGGAGCGCACCATGAAGCACAGCATCACTGAACTGCTCGATTTACCCAAGTTACAGACCATTCTTGACAATCTCTATGTCGTATCTCACATACCCTCGGCAATCATAGACCTTGAGGGAACAATTCTGACCGGTTCCGGCTGGCAGGACTTCTGCACCAAATTCCACCGGGTAAACCCGGAAACTGAAAAACTCTGCCTGGAAAGTGACCGGACTATCGCCAAAGGTTTGGAAGATGGGCAGCGGAATGTGCAGATTACCTGTCCTCACGGTCTCACCGATACAGCCACCCCATTAATCATCGAAGGTACCCACCTCGCCAATATTTTCACCGGACAACTGTTTCTTAATCCGCCTGACCGGGAATATTTCCGTAAACAGGCTCATGTCTACGGTTTTGATGAGACATCCTACCTGGCGGCAGTCGATCAGGTTCCGGTCATTACCCAGGAAAAGCTGAACGAAAACCTCTCGTTTATTGCCAAGCTTACGGAACTTCTGGCCATTCAGGGGCTAACCCAGTTGCGCAGCATTGAACTGCAGACATCTCTCAAGGAAAGTGAAGAGCGGCTGTACCAGATCATTGCTACCGCCCGTGAAGGGATCATCGTCTACGACCGTGACCTTCGCATTCAGGTCTGGAACCAATACATGGAGCAGTTGTCCGGTTACTCCGCCACCGAGGTTATGGGGAAGCATTGCCTGGAGGTATTCCCCTTTCTCAAGGAAGCCGGACTGATTGAACAGCTGCACCTGATTCTGTCAGGGGCAACAGCCGATCCTTCTGAATTCCCTTTCAGCATTCCGGAAAAAAGTAAATTCGGCTGGGCGTCCGACACCAGCGGCCCCTTAAGGAATGCTGAAGGGAAGATCGTCGGCGTCATAGGTACGGTCCGGAACATTACCGAACACCGGAAGACCGAAGAGCAACTGCGCCAGGCATTGAAAATGGAATCGGTTGGCCGTTTGGCCGGCGGTGTGGCTCATGACTTCAACAACATGTTGACAGTCATTCTCGGACAGGCAGAACTGGCCAAGTTGAAGGTGCCGGAGACGGATCGGCTCTGGCAGCATCTGGATCAGATCGAAATTGCCGCCGAGCGGTCAAGCGCCATTACCCGCCAGCTTCTCGCCTTTTCCCGCAAAGAAGTTGTCGATCCCCGACCGGTCAACCTCAATGACTTGATCACCGAAACGCGGAAAACACTTCTGCGGCTTATCGAAGAAGATGTCACGCTAAACTACACGCCAGCAGATGATCTCTGGCCGGTGAAAATAGATCCTTCGCAGGTGGATCAGATCCTGGTGAATCTGGCGGTAAATGCCCGTGATGCCATGCATGATGGCGGCATTCTCTCGGTTCGCACCTGCAATATCCAACTGGACGATGAGGGCTGCCAATATCTGCATGAGTCAGTACCGGGTGATTACGTTCGACTGACCATCAGTGACAATGGCACAGGGATGGATCAGGAAGTGCTGGATCACATCTTCGAGCCGTTTTTCACCACCAAGGAGCAAGGGAAAGGAACCGGACTCGGTCTGGCAACGGTTTACGGCATCATGCGCCAAAATGGCGGGTTCATCAATGTGTATAGCGAGATTGGTCAAGGCACTACTTTCAATCTCTATTTCCCGCGGTTACATGGTGCAATTTCAACTGGCTCCCAGAAAAAAGTCGTAACTGTTCGACGCGGCACTGGAAATGTTTTGCTTGTTGAAGACAATGATATGGTTCGGCAGGTAACAATTTCCTATCTTGAACAGCTCGGCTATCAGGTAATCCCGGCGCACTCCCCGCAGGCAGGCATTGCCCTTTGTGAAAACCCGTTGATTCAAATCGACATCATCCTGACAGATGTCGTCATGCCAGGCATGAGCGGCAAGGAGATGCTGGACCGGATAGCGGCCATCCGGCCCGGAACAAAGGCACTTTTCATGTCAGGGTATACAGCGGACCTGGTGGCCAAGCGAGGCGTTATCGAAGAAGGGATGCATTTTATCCAGAAGCCGTTTGATATGACTACGCTTGCATTCAAAATAGAGGAAGCCCTGACTGTTGACGTTTGACCGCATTCTTCACCATGCTGTACCCCCGTTCAATATTACGGCAGTTATTCAATGAATCCCTTTCCTTTTGCAACCACGACTCCAGATTCAAATTAGAAACAACAATATAGCTTCTTGTTGACTTCTATATGCCGACACGCTATACATATAAAAAATATAGAGTGAATAGATATTATGATTTCAATGCGCAGCAAATACGCCCTCAAGGCGCTCTCGGTAATGGCCAGCACCAAGGATAAGGAACTGTTCCTGATTGTCGAAATTGCCCAGATTGGGAACATCCCCAAGAAGTTCCTTGAGACGATCCTTTTGACTATGAAGAGTCAGGGCATCCTGAACAGCCGCAAAGGTCCTGGTGGCGGTTACTGGCTGGCCAAGGCCCCAAGCACCATCACCATCGGTAGTATCGTACGGGCCTTTGAAGGTGATCTTGCGCCGGTGCAATGCTTGGGAAGCAGCTCAAGCCCAGCTTGCCCCGAGTGCAGCGACAAGGCTACCTGTGGCACCAGATTAGTCATGAGTGACGTGCACGATGCAGTAACAGCGATACTTGATTCTGTGACGCTTGCCGACATGTTGCAGCGCAGTGAATTTGAACGACAAAAACTTTCGCAGCAGATCGACTTTGCGATCTGATATTTTTTTACCCAAGTAGTCTACTATGTCGATAGTGTAATTGTTTTAGCCACCACGAAAGGAGATTAAGCATGGCATGCATCTACTCGGATAACTCGAAATCCATCGGCAACACCCCGCTGATTCAACTGAATCAGATCGTCAAAGGGGCCGGGGCAACGGTTCTGGCCAAGACTGAAGGTCGCAACCCGGCCTATTCGGTCAAATGCCGAATTGGCGCCAACCTTATCTGGGACGCCGAAGCGCGCGGCGTGCTCAGGCCCGGCGTGGAAATCATCGAGCCGACCAGCGGTAACACCGGCATTGCCCTGGCATACGTGGCTGCAGCCCGTGGCTACAAATTGACCTTGACCATGCCGGAAACCATGAGTATCGAACGCCGAAGAATCCTGGCCGCCCTTGGCGCCAACCTTATCCTTACTCCTGGTGCCGAAGGGATGAAGGGAGCAATTGCCAAAGCAGAAGACATCGCCGCATCTGATCTAGGCCGCTGGTTCATTCCTCAGCAGTTCAAGAACCCGGCTAATCCGGCCATTCACGAAAAGACTACCGGTCCGGAGATCTGGAACGATACCGATGGCGCCATTGACGTTCTGGTTTCAGGGGTTGGCACGGGTGGTACCATCACCGGCATTTCCCGCTACATCAAAAACACCAGAAGGAAACAGATTCTTTCTGTCGCGGTAGAACCGAAAGAGAGTCCGGTCATCAGCCAGAAACTGGCCGGCCAGGAGATCAAACCGGGGCCGCACAAGATCCAAGGGATTGGCGCCGGATTCATCCCCGACACCCTTGACCTCTCCATAGTCGATCTGGTCGATCAGGTCTCCGGTGAAGAAGCCATTGAGTTTGCCAAGCGCCTGGCCAAAGAAGAAGGGCTTCTTGTTGGCATCTCCAGCGGCGCAGCCGTGGCGGCAGCAGTAAAGCTGGCATTCGATCCGGACTATGCTGGCAAGACCATTATCGTTATTCTCCCCGACGGTGCCGAGCGGTACATGTCAACAGCGCTCTTTGAAGGCATTTAACATGGCAGCGCCGCCAACCAAGCAATGGAGCGCTGATCTGGAGCGACAGGTAAGGGAGGCGTTACAGGCAATTCGCTTTGGCACGGTGACCCTGGTCATCCAGGATAGCCATATTATTTGATCGACAAGAGCGAAAAGATCAGATTGAACCGTCAAGGGCATATTCATGGCCGCGGTATTTGAGCAAAACTATTTCAGAGGGGAATAGCCGGCGTCGAGGGGGTTCGTAATGCGACAGATCGCGATTTTCGGGAAAGGCGGCGCCGGCAAGACCACCATTGCCGTCAACCTGAGTGCAGCGCTTGCCGAAGCTGAATATCGGGTGCTGCTCGTCGGCTGCAGCCCCACAGCCGACAGTAGTTATCTCATTCTCGGTGAATCAGTGCCGCTAACGCTGCGTGACTATCTGGCGACCCCGGATCGCTTTGATCCTGCGAGCCTGATCGCAACGGGCTATCACGGTATCGCCTGTGTTGAGGCGGGGGATTTCCTTCATACCAACCAGTGCGCTTCACTCAGCATAGCCGAGGCACTGCAGTATCTTCATGCATCAGCTCTGTC
>JACRPV010000014.1:27028-35023 GCA_016223015.1 Geobacter sp.
CTTCATGCATCAGCTCTGTCGCAGGAGCCTACCCCGGATTTCGTCATTTACGATATCCCTGGCGATATCAGCTGCAACGGTGCCGCACTGCTTGGCGATATCACTATCCAGACGGCGCTGCTTGTCGCTTCGGCAGACTTTCAGTCAATGTTTTCTGCGAATAGATTCGCAACCCTGATTGGGCGCACGCATCCGGAAGCCAGGATCACTCTCGTTGCCAGCGGCAATGCCAGCTCCTTTGAAGATTCGCTGGTAGCAGACTATGCGGAGCTGATTGGGTTGCCATTAGCCGCGGTTATCCCCCGCTCCCTGGTTGCCCGACATAGCGATCTGTATGGGAAAACCGTTATTGAAGCGGCACCGCTGTCGACCCATGCCTACGCATATCGCAGTTTGGCACGCAAGCTTCTTGATTATGAACCGAGCGGAAACGGAACCGGGATTGCAACCCTGTCAGATGTGGATCTGAGGAAATGGGCCAGAAGTTGGGGGGAACGTCTTGGCGAGCTGGAGTTCGGCATCATTCAGGACGGGGCGGGTATATGATCAGGTCACTGCTAGAAGAAAAAACTCTGCAGCTCAAAGCCATTCTGGCTGATTGCGGCTCGGTACTCGTAGCCTTTTCAGGAGGGGTAGACTCGACTTTCCTGCTTAAAGTCGCCGCTGATACATTACATGAACACGCAGTAGCCTTTACCGAGGCGTCGCCACTACATCAGTCATGGGAACTGGCTGAGGCGAGAGAACTTGCCCTGCAGATCGGCGTACGGCATCTGGTGATAGAAGCTGATGAGTTGGATCATGCCGACTTTTCGGCCAATCCACCTAATCGTTGTTATCTCTGCAAAAGTGTCCTGTATGGCGAGGCACAACAGACTGCTCTCGACATGGGACTAAACCAGATTGTCGAGGGAAGTACGGTAGACGATCTTAGTGACTACCGTCCTGGGCGACAGGCATTGACCGAATTGGGCATCAGAAGCCCACTACTTGAAGCAGGGTTCACGAAATCAGAAATCCGTGAGGCAAGCCGCTCCTTGGGGTTACCAACGTGGAACAAACAGCAGCTGGCCTGTCTTGCCAGCCGTTTTCCGTACGGCACGAAGATCACTAGAGACCGATTGCGCCAGGTCGAACAATGTGAAACCTTTCTCCGGGATAAGGGAATTCAAACATTCAGAGTCCGCTATCACGACAAATTGGCCAGAATCGAAGTTTCCGAGCCTGACATTCTCACTTTAAGCAGATCTCCCCTGCGCGAGGAAACAGTTTCCTTCTTCAAAGCAGCTGGCTTCACCTACGTCGCTCTTGATCTTGAGGGGTTCCGTAGTGGCAGTATGAACGAATCATTAAATCTGGGAGTAATATGAACATTGGTGATTGCACACTGTTTCGTCGGTACCGCACCGTCAAAAGGTAATGTGCAAGGAGTTTCTTTCCGGAAAAGCACCAAACTGAGTTGTGAGTTCGTGGCTGGGTAAAGAATCAATACCAACGGTGACGTGCATTCTTGCCTCGAAGGTCAATATCAAGCTATTAAAGCGCTCACATTATACACTGATTTGACGGTTTCTATCGCCGCCAGTCAATAACTGAAAACCTGCTATCTGCGGCCTACGAGTCTGTTGGGGTAATTTCGCTTTCAATAATTATCTACTTAGGTTATAGTTTTATTGTTTTTACTTGTTGACTATTTTACTATGTATTTTTATACTGAGCAAAAGTCAGCCCGCTACGGGCAAACTAAAGGCAGTTACGAGCTGACCAGAGAAACTGGAGACTCGACATGGATGCACAATCATCTTTTCATTTTGAAACTCTCCTCATCCACGGTGGCCTGGAGCCTGGCCCGGCCGGGGCCACCACCGTGCCGATCGTCCAGTCTTCTTCCTTTGCCCACGCAACTGCCGAGGATCTGGAAGATATTTTCCGGGGCCGAAAGGCGGGGCAGATCTACACCCGGCTGAACAACCCGACCACCGACAGCCTGGAGAAGCGGTTGGCCCTGCTGGAAGGTGGTGTTGCCGCCGTGGCCACGGCTTCCGGAATGGCCGCCATCAGCACGGCAGTCCTTACAATCCTGCGTAGTGGTGACGAGATCCTCTCATCTTCGTCCCTGTTCGGCGGCACCTACTCCCTGTTCCACGACACCTTGGCCAATTACGGCATCCTGAGCCGCTTTGTCGATCCGACCGATCTGGCGGCATTTCGCGCCGCCGTCTCCCCGGCCACCCGGCTGATTTTCGTTGAGACCATCGGCAACCCGAAAATGGACGTGCCTGACATCGCCGCCCTGGCGGCCATCGCCCGGGAGGGAGGCATTCCGCTCATGCTGGACGCCACCGTCAGCACGCCGTACCTGGCTCGTGGCCGGGACCTGGGGGCCGACCTGGTGATCCACTCCACCAGCAAGTACATCAACGGCACCGGTAGCACTATTGGCGGGGCGATCATCGACAACGGCACCTTTGACTGGAAGAGCCCTCTGTATCCGCATTTTGAACTGTATGCCAAAAAATACCGCCAGTTCGCCTTCACTGCCCGGTTGCGCAAGCTTATGCACAAAGACCTGGGGGCCTGCCCAGCGCCGATGAACTCGTTCCTGCTGACCGAGGGGATCGAAACCCTGGCCCTGCGTATGGATCGCCACTGCACCAATGCCCTGGCTCTGGCCCGCTTTCTCCAGACCCACCCCAAGGTGGCGTGGGTCAACTATCCAGGGTTGGAGGATTCGTCATTTCATGATGTCGCCACCCGTCAATTCGGCAACCGCTACGGTGGCCTGCTCACCTTTGGCCTCTACAGTCAGGTAGAAGCCTTTCGCTTGATCAATGCACTCAAGCTTGCCCGCAACCTGGCCAACATCGGTGATGCTAAAACCCTGGTCATCCATCCGGCCAGTACCATCTGCGTCGACTATCCCCTGGAGCAGCGTCTGTTACTCGGCGTCTCAGACGAACTGGTACGGGTGTCTGTGGGGCTGGAACACGAAAAGGATATCATCGGGGACTTCAGCCAAGCCCTCGAAGCACTTTAGAGAAGAAAGGAAACTCAATATGCAACTGACTGTTAACGGCAAACCGGAATCTATCGAAAGTAAGGACTCATTGAACATCACCGCCTTGCTGGAAGAGCTCAAAGTCAAGGACGCCCTCTACGTCACCGTGGAGTTGAACGGCGAGATCCTGGAACGGGAGAACTTCGACAACACAACCGTCAAGAATGGGGACTCGTTGGAGTTCCTCTATTTCATGGGCGGAGGACGCTGATGCTGACCGAAGAGCAGATCCTGCGCTACTCGCGCCATATCATCCTTAAAGATGTCGGTGGCAAGGGGCAGCAGAAACTCCTGGATGGCCGGGTATTGATAATCGGCGCCGGAGGACTCGGCGCCCCAATCGCCCTCTACATGGCGGCAGCCGGGGTCGGCACCATCGGTATCGCCGACGCTGACGTGGTGGACGTCACCAACCTGCAACGCCAGGTGATCCACTTCACCCCCGATGTGGGCAAGCCGAAGGTAGAGTCGGCGGCGGAAAAGATGCGAGCCATCAATCCGGACGTGACTGTCAATACCTATCAAGAATGGGTTAGCGCAGCCAATATCGCCCAAATGATCGCCGACTATGATTTCGTCATCGACGGCACCGACAACTTCGCCGCCAAATTCCTGATCAACGACGCCTGCATTCTGGGGAACAAGCCATACTCCCATGGCGGCATTCTCCAATTTGATGGCCAGACCATCACTGTGTGGCCGCGCGAGTCGGCCTGCTATCGCTGCATCTTTCCGGAGCCGCCCCCAAAGGATGCCATTCCGACCTGCTCCCAGGCAGGGGTAATCGGCGTGTTGCCGGGGGTGCTCGGCACCATCCAGGCCACCGAGGCGATCAAGTTCCTGCTCGGCAAGGGGGAACTGCTGACCAATCGGCTGCTTACCTACAATGCGCTCCGGATGCGCTTTCGCGAGGTACCGCTCAAGCGCTCCGCCAAGTGTCCGGTCTGCGGCGACCAGCCAACGGTGACCGAACTGCGGGATGAACTGGATGCCATGACCGTCTGCGACCTGGAGCACTGAACCATGCTGACCATACCCCAATCCATTATCGAAGCTCTGATTGACCATGCTCGAAATGATTTCCCCCTTGAAGCCTGCGGCATCCTCGGCGGGATCTGCTCCGTAGTGAGTGAGCATTACCCCATGGTCAACACCGACCAGAGTAACGTGCACTTCATGATGGAACCTAAAGAGCAATTCGCGGTAGTCAAGAACCTGCGGGGCAAGGGGCTATCAATGCTGGCTATCTACCACTCCCACCCGGAGACCCCGGCCAGGCCATCAGCGGAGGACATCCGACTGGCACTGACTCCGGACGTTTCCTACGTCATCGTCTCGCTGGCCGGTGAGCAGCCGGATGTGAAGTCGTACCGGATAACCGCCGGGGTTGTCACCCCGGAACCGATTACCTTTAATTGAGCAAGGAGACCGCTATGTCAGAGGATAAGAAAACAACCGCTATCGACCTGAAAAACCTGAAGGCCGGCGGCTTCATCAAAGAACGGGGTAAGGATCTGTTCACCGTACGGTTGCGGGTGCCGGGCGGCAGACTGCCAGTGGAGCGGCTGAAGAAGATCGCCGAGGTGGCGGGCAAATACTGCCAGGGAAACGTACACCTGTCAGTACGCCAGTCAGTGGAGCTGATCAACGTTAATTTCAAGGACTTTGACGCTGTGGTGGCCGAACTGGGTGAAGGAGACCAGCGGGTCGCCTCCTGCGGCGCTCGGGTGAGGGTACCGACCGCCTGCGGCGGCTGCGAATACAATCCCAACGGTCTGGTGGACACCCAAAAATCTGCGCTGGAAGTCGATGAGAAGCTCTTCGGCACACCGACGGGCCATCACAAGTTCAAGGTCAGCTTTGCCGGCTGCCCATTCGATTGCCCCAAGTCGGCCACTAATGATGTCGGGTTCCAGGGTGCGATCTGGCCAGAGCTGAATATGGATGACTGCATCGGTTGTGGCCTTTGCGCCAAAAGCTGCAGCGACGGCGCCATTACCCTGGATGACAATAAACGGCCGGTCTTCAATCCAGATCACTGTACGTACTGTGGTGACTGCGTCAAAGTCTGCCCCACCGAAGCGTGGCAGGCGGCCAAGAGGGGTTACACGGTCCGGATCGGCGGCAAATGGGGTCGGTATCCTCTGGTGGGGACGCTCTACGCAACATTCCTGCCTGAAGAGCAGGCGGTGCCTTTCATTGCCGAGGTGCTTGCCTGGTACAACGAGAAGGCTGAAGGACGCGGACGCGTACGGATCGGCGACATCATTCTTCAGGAGGGTCCTGAATCGCTCCTGGAGCGGCTGCGATCAAAATTCCCGGAGTCGGTTGTGGAAGCAACAATTCCGCCACAGGTCATCAGCACTCAGATAGGCACAAGGAGCATCCCGCAATGAAAACCATCGATCTCAGGGGCGTCAGCTGCCCCACCAATTTTGTCAAGGCCAAGCTGGCCCTGGAACTGGTCGAGACCGGCGGACAGGTGGAATTCCTGCTGGACGACGGCGAGCCGGTCAAGAACGTCCCCCGCAGCCTCAAGGCTGAAGGGCACAAGCTGCTGGGACTGAAAGAGACTGAGGGGTACTACACCTTGACCCTGGAAAAGGGAGAAGAATGACGACTTCCTAAAAAGTCCATCTGCGGTGTTGCCTTCGTCGCAAAACGCTCAACGTACCTTCAGGTACGCCTCGCGCTCTGCTCTTTAGGCGCCTTGCAGCTGAAGCTTTTTAGAAAGTCGTGGAGTCAATATGGCGATTAACAATCAACAAATTATCCTATCACCCGATGCTACGCCGCAGGAGATTCTAACTGCCGGACTGGCCGCGGCCAATGGTCCGATCAAGCTCGCCTGCTCCTTCTCGGTGGAGGACGTGGTGATCATCGACCTGATCCAGGCGCTGCAGCTGCCGATCGGCGTCTTCGCCATCGATACGGGCCGGTTGAACGAGGAGACCTACGAGGTGGCCGATGCCCTCACCGACCGCTACCGGATCAGTATCGACTGGTATTTACCAAAAACCGCCGCCGTAGAGTGCCTGCTCAAAGACAAGGGGCCGTTCTCGTTCCGCGAGTCTCTAGAGAACCGGCAGGAGTGCTGCCGGGTGCGCAAGGTGGAGCCGCTCTCCAGGGCACTGGCCGTTCTTGCCGGCTGGGTGACAGGACTGCGGCGCGAACAGAGCGTCACCCGTGCCGACCTGGCGCCGATCGAAGTGGACGAAACCAACGGCGGCATCCTCAAAATCAACCCGCTTCTCAACTGGACCAGCGACCAGGTCTGGGACTATGCCAGGGAACAGGGTGTGCCGGTGAATCGCCTGCACCGCCAGGGCTACCCTTCCATCGGCTGCGCCCCCTGCACCCGGGCCGTACAGCCGGGAGAAAATGAGCGCTCCGGCCGCTGGTGGTGGGAAGACCCGGAAAATAAGGAATGTGGGCTGAATCGAAGATAATGCCGGTCTTTAATGGGAAAATCGTATGCATCGTAATCTGAGTAAATTGACCCAGAAAATTCTGGACGGGTATCGCATTTCACAGCAAGAGGCGGAACAGTTGGCCAAAATCAATGGTCCTGACCTTATGTTTTTGTTTGCCTGGACATCCAAGCTGCGGAGGCACTTCTTCGGCGGGGAGATATCCCTCTGCTCCATCATTAACGCCAAATCTGGCTTATGCTCTGAAAACTGCGCTTTTTGCGCCCAGTCGTCGCACCACAAGACCGACGCCCCGATATTCCCACTGGTAGAAACTGAACAGATTGTGGAAAGCGCCTGTCAATCAGAGGGGCATGGCTCCGAGTGCTTCGGCATCATTACCAGCGGCAGCAGCTTATCCAGTGATGATGAACTTGAGCGGATCTGCGCAGCAGTCAGAAAGATCGTCAAACGGGGAAAGGTTAGCCCATCATGCTCTCTTGGTTTCATAGGTTACAGAACTGCCGTGAAACTGAAAAAGGCCGGAGTGGTGACCTATCACCATAACCTGGAAACCGCGAAATCATTTTTCCCGCACATTTGCACAACTCACGCGTATCAGGATGATGTGGAAACCATCAAGGCTGCAAAACGAGCTGGCTTGAAAGTCTGCTCCGGCGGTGTCTTCGGACTCGGCGAGACCATGAGCCAACGGATTGAGCTGGCTTTTCTTCTACGTGATCTAGACGTTGACTCCGTACCGATCAATTTTCTCGACCCGGTACCGGGTTCAGTCCTGCAACATGCGGATTATCTGGTGCCTCTGGAGTGTCTGCATACCATCGCCGTCTACCGTTTCATTCTCCCTGACCGGAAGATTACCGTTTGCGGCGGCAGGGAACGGAACCTACGGGAGTTGCAGTCGTGGATTTTCGCTGCCGGAGCAAATGGCATGATGACCGGAGACTATCTGACTAAAAAAGAGCGATCACCCCAGGCAGACAAACAACTCCTCATTGATCTGGGGCTGCGCCCTGCGGCATGTCCCCATTAATAGGGGTTGATCACACATGACTGGCAACCTTCCAAATAAGCACGTCGTCGTAGCCATGAGTGGCGGCGTCGATTCCTCGGTCAGCGCAGCCCTCCTGAAGGCACAGGGATACGATGTACGAGGAATCTCCCTGCAACTGTACGATCCGGTGCCGAAAGAGCCGGGGTGCCAGAGTAAGACCTGCTGCTCACTCGATGACGTCCTGGATGCCGGTCGGGTGGCCAGAAAACTCGATATTCCATTCGAAGTTCTCGATATGCGCACCGAATTCAAGAACCTGGTGATCGACTATTTCATTGCTGAGTACGCTACCGGTCGCACCCCGAACCCTTGCATCCGTTGCAATGAACTGATCAAGTTCGACCTGCTGTTGAAGAAGGTGAAAGAGCTGGGAGCCGACTTGCTGGCAACCGGTCATTATACCCGGACCGAGGTGGACGACACAGGGCGGATTAGACTGCTGACCGGTCTCG
>JACRPV010000059.1 GCA_016223015.1 Geobacter sp.
TATAGAAAAGGGCTCCATCAAGGCGCTCTATGTCCTGGGCAGCAACCCGCTGGTCTCCTTCCCGGAAAACGCCAGGATCAGGGCGGCACTGGCCAAGCTCGACCTCCTCATCGTTCAGGACATCCTTGCTTCCGACCTGACCGCAATGGCCCATGTGGTCTTCCCCGGTGCGGCAGCAGCCGAGAAGAACGGCTCATTCACCACGCCGGACAACCGGGTTCAGTGCCTGACACGGGCCGTCACCCCTCCCGGCGAAGCACGCGAGGACTGGGACATCATCGGCGAACTCCTGAGCCGTCTCACCGGAATGCAGCATGCCCGCACAGTGGCTGAAGTCACCATCGAACTGAAAGAAGTCACCGGCTTCTACACCGGCAACTGCAGCGTGGCCGAAGGACGTTGCAGCGGCCTGGTCAAGAACCTCCCGGCTCCGCCGGATCGCTTCACCTTCGCCCCCCTGCCGGCTGTTTCCGGCTCTGCTGTCACGGACAGTCAGTACCCGCTCTTCATAACCATCGGCGCCATCGGCTTCCATAACGGCACCATGTCAACCGCTTCGGAAAACAACCTCAGCGTCTCCGCGGCCGGATACCTGGAGATCGCGGCCGAAGACGCCGCCCGTCTCGGCATTGCCGACGGCGCGACCGTCAGGGTCACCTCTGCTGCGGGAAGCACCACCGCGGCTGCCAAGGTCAGCGGCAAGCTGCAGCCCGGCCTGCTGTTCGCGCCCCATCACTTCAGCGGGCTGAACGCCAGTGCCCTGCTCAAACGGAGCACCAACCTGGCCAATGTCAAAATAGAAAAAGCCTGAACAGTACCTCACTGAGCAGATACGAAAAAGCCCCGGCAATCGCCGGGGCTTTTTTTATGCATATTTCATGATATCGTGATTGAGCCACCAGACCGGGGCTGAAGGCTCCCAGGAGGCATCGAGCATCAGCCGTCCCACGCCGCGGAATACCGCGCCGGAAAGGGCACCGCAGACAATATCCTTGGGATTGGCGTTCATGGCAAGCAGTTCTGCCGAACGGGACAGCATCAGCTCCATCTGCTCCCTGGTGCTGTGATGCGGCCATTGCGCAAGATCGGCAAAGTCCGCCATGACCGACGAGGCAAGATAGTCGTTGGCCCGTGCCAGCATGGTTTCGAGAGTCGCCCCTTCTGCCAGGAGCCTGGCGCATTCAGCCCGGACGCTTGCTGCCACCGCTCCGCCCCCTTCCTTTTCCAGGGCCGCCAAGAGCGGATAGAGTGAGATCTCCACCCCGAGAAAGAGCGCGCTGGAATTGGTGAGGATCTCCGGGGCATTGAAGACCGTTGCCTTGATCCCCTGCTCCCAGGCCGTGCGCGCATGCTCCTCCAGCCGCATCTTTGCCCACCCCTGCAGATAGGGGGTATAGGACTGCCAGCGGTACGCCCCGTCGATCAGCACCTCGCAGCCGTGGTAGCCGTAGGCGGCATAGGCGACACTGCAGTCTTTCCCTTCGACCGTGCCCCGCAGTCCCGCAGTCGCCTCGATCAGGTGGGCAAAGGAGTCGGCGGTTACCTCGTTAAAGGAGAGATCGCAGAGTTTCCCCAGTTCACCCCCCCAGAAATCGGACGATGCCAGGTACTTTTCCCCCTGCCCCTTGAAGACACGGTTCAGAAGCGGCATGAAGAGCCGCGCCCTGGGGATGCCGCCGGCCATGGAGTGGACGATGAGCAGGTTGGCCGCAACAGGCAGCTCCTTCTCGACCTCGGCCGCCCCCGGCTTGATCCCCTTGAGCCGCTCGGCAACAGTGACGCCTGAGGCATCGGGTTCCATGTCGAAACCCGCCTCCAGGGGGATGTTGATGATCCTCCCCCCCAGATACTCCTCGGCAGCTGCCAGCTCCTCGGCATCCAGCGGCCGCAGGGCGCCTTCGCCGGTGCGGCGGCCGACGGTGGTGCCGATGATCGTCATTCCGCGCTGCCGCGCCTCTTCGACGATCCCGTTTGCATAGCCGCGGCCGAACAGCTCGCCGCAGAGCAAGAGGACGTCTCCTGATTTATAGCCGGCCACTGCCGGCAGGTTCCTCATGGGGTTATAGTTCATTGTCTCCTCCAATAGTGTTCAAAAGCGGCAGACGCTGCACCGGACATGCGGTCTCCTGCAGAGGGGTCGTGCAGATGTCGCGGAATCAGTGGTCGTCCCGCCTGCTCAGGTTCTCGAAACGTGTGTATTCGCCGCGGAATGCCAGCTGGACAGAACCGGTGGGGCCGTTACGGTGCTTGCCGATGATGACCTCGGCCTCCCGCTCGTGGCCCTCCTTGTCGCAGGAGCCATCCCGCTTCTTGCACGCCTCGCAGTAGACCGTATCGCGATAGACGAACATCACCAGGTCGGCGTCCTGCTCGATGGCTCCGGACTCGCGCAGGTCGCTCATCATGGGGCGTTTGTCCGCCCGCTTCTCCAGCTCGCGGTTGAGCTGGGAGAGCGCCACCACCGGCACCTCCAGCTCTTTGGCCAGGGCCTTGAGGGAGCGGGATATCTCCGAGATCTCCTGCTGCCGCGATTCCGGGTTGGAGCTGCCCCGCATCAGCTGGAGGTAGTCGACGACGATCAGGCCGATGCCGTGCTCCGCCTTCAGGCGGCGCGCCTTGGCCCGCATCTCCATGATGGCCAGCGCCGGGGTATCGTCGATGAAGATCTGCGCCTTGTGCAGGCCGCCTGCGGCTCGGGTCAGCTTGGGCCAGTCGGTCTCAAGAAGGTGGCCGGTGCGCAGCCGATTGAGGTCCAGCTTGGCAAGGGAGCAGAGCAGTCGTTCCACCAGCTGTTCCTTGCTCATTTCCAGGGAGAAGACCGCCACCGGAACCGGTTTCTCCGCCTCTACCGCGGCATAGGAGGCGACGTTGAGGGCAAAGGTGGTCTTCCCCATGGAGGGGCGGCCGGCAACGATGACCAGGTCCCCCTTCTGCATGCCGGCAGTCATCTCGTCGAGATCGACGAACCCTGAAGGGACCCCGGTGATCCGCTCCTTTTTCTCGTAGAGCTGCTGGATATTGTCGATGGCCCCCTTGAGGAGATCCCCGACCTTATAGAATGCAGGCCTGATCCGGCGTTCGGATATCTCGAAGATGACTTTCTGCGCGCCGTCCAGCAATTCCTCCACCGCCACCTGGCTGTCATATCCCTTTGAGGCGATGTCGGTGGCAGCGGTGATCAGCTTCCTGACAATCCCCTTCTCCTTGACGATCCGGCTGTAGTAATGGATGTTGGCGGCGGTCGGGACGAAATCGACCAGGGTTGCCAGGTAGGCGGCGCCCCCGACCTCTTCCAGCACACCCTTCTGCTTGAGGGTCTCGGTCAGGGTGATCAGGTCGCAGGGCTCTCCCCGCTCGTTGAGCCCGATCATCGCCTTGAGGATCTTGCGGTGGGACTCGCGATAGAGGTCCTCCGGGGTGAGCACCTCCAGCACGCGGTTGATGGCCTCGTTCTCCAGGAGGATGCCGCCCAGGATCGACATCTCGGCCTCGATGCTCTGGGGGGGGAGTTTATGGATATCGGCAGCAGACATGAAAAACCCGTTACAGCGATATGGACTGTGGCGTCAACCGCCTGGAATGCAGAGGGAAAACCGTAACCGGCACCAGCGATGCAGCAGTCGGGGGAGTTACTATACCCCGCCGGCACTGGACGGTCAACCCCTTAACCGCCATGGCTGCAGAAGGGGTCGCACAGCGGCGTCAGGAGCGGGTTTCGTGCTCGATCTCCCGTAAAAAGGCGAGCGAACGGAGCGGAGCTGCCAGATGGGAGGCAATGGCGCTGTCCATGAGTTCGCCGGCCTCGGCAAGAAGCGGCTCGGGAAAACTGACCGCGCCAAACCGTCCGCTCCGCAGGGAGAGCGCGAGCAGTTCCAGGGCAGGCCCGGTCAGATGCCGCCCGGCCGGGGCGCAGGTGCGGCAGAGCAGCTCGCCGAAGTGATGGCGAATGTCGCCGGCGCCATGGCCATATTCGCTGCCGCAACGGCTGCAGCCATCCAGGGAAGGGCGATAGCCGAGGATATTGAGGAGATTGATCTCAAAGAACCGCCGGTTGGATGGATCTGCAGGATGACGGTCGAGATGGTCCAGATAGGCGGTGAGCAGCCGAAAGAGCCGCGGGTTGGCCATCCCCTCCGGGGAGAGCGCGGCCAGGAGCTCGCAGGCATAACCGGCATGGGCGATCCGTTCGATATCCGTGCGAATCCCCTGGTGGATGGTGATGATCTCCGCCTCCAAAAGGCTGCACAGCCCCGGCTTGATGCCGACCTGCAGCTGCAGCCGGGCAAACAGCTCCAGGGCGCCGCCGAAACGGCGCACGCTCCGCTTCGCCCCCCTGGCGACCCCCGACAGCAGTCCGTGTTCAAGGGTATAGACGGTTACCAGGCGATCATTCTCCCGGTAATCGGCAAGCTTGAGGACGATGGCTTCGCATCGCGCAGTTTCCATACCGCAACCTAACACTCCGCCGGTGCGGAGTCAATCGGACCAATGGGAGCGGTCCGCTCGTACACGACCAGGGTGCAGCGAGGCTCCGCTGCCAGGAGTTCCCGTCGGACTGCCGCAAAGGCACCTTCCGGCAGGGGGGGGAAATGGGTGTCTCCCGCAACTTCGATCTCCACCTCGGTGAGATAGAGCCGGTGTGCCAGGGGGAGCGCCTGGCCGTAGATCTCCCCGCCGCCGGCCACGAATACCTCGTCGTCCCCGGCACAGAGTGTCAGCGCAGCGGCAAGGCCGCCGGCGACCTCGACCCCTTCCGGCCGATACCCCTCCTGCCTGCTGAGGACGATGATCCTGCGCCCCGGCAACGGCCGGCCAATGCTCTCAAAGGTCTTTCGTCCCATGATGAGCGGATGGCCGGTGGTGAGCTCGCGGAAACGCCGGCGGTCGGCCGGGATATCCCAGGGGATTGTCCCGTCCCGGCCAATGACGCGGTTGGTGGAGAGTGCCGCAATCAGCGAAATGATCATCCGCTCCTCCTGCCCCGCATTGTAACCCCACCGCTCTCCAGGGGCAACAGGTTCGTGTTCGCGCGTCAGCTCAGTGACATTTGTGCGCGGCATGGTAGAGTATACCCCATCTCCTCAACGACCGGAGGCCAGGATGCACACACTGAGCGATGCAGAACTCCTGAACGAGTTGGAGAACCACTTTGCCCAAACCCGCCTTGCCATGGAAGAGCTCTCGGCGGCCAATGCCTCTCTGATTGCCATGAACGAGAAGCTCAAGGATTCCGAGGCACTGAAAAGCAACTTCCTCTCCAACATCCGCAATGAGATCAATAACCCCTTAAGCTCCATCATGCTGCTTGCCTCGCGCATCCAATGGGGGCTGGAAGAGGGCCACCCCCTGGGCCAGGCCGCTGCCGTGATCCACGAAGAGGCACAGAATCTCAATTTCCAGCTCAACAACTTCATAGCAGCGGCAGACCTGGAAGCAGGGGATTGCTCGGCCAGCCTGGAAGAGGTCGATGTCGGCACCATCCTGCAGAACACCGCGGACACCTTCGTCACCCCCCTGGCCCGGAAGCAGCTGCACCTCAGCCTGCCCAAAGAACCGGCCGGAAGCCTGGTCTTTTTCACCGATGCCGCCATCCTGGCTCTCATCCTGGCCAACCTCGTAGATAACGCCATAAAATTCAGCAACAAAGGAGAGACGATCGCCATCATGGCCACCTGCACCGAAGCAATGCTCACCCTCACGGTGCAGGACACCGGCATCGGCATAGCACAGGAGGACCAGCAGAGGATATTCGACCGTTTCGAGCAGATCGAACGGGGCTCCACCAGGACCCACCGGGGCCACGGCCTGGGCCTCAGCATCGTCAAGGCGCTCGTGGAGCTCTTGAACGGCACCATAACCATAACCAGCAGCACGGGCAAGGGGACCGGCATCGCCGTCTCCCTGCCCAAGCCGGAGTTCACCAATGAAGTCGACATCTTCGCGGAAGACGGGAACCTCTTCATCTTCGGCGACCACACAGAGAAATAGGATCGACGAGACGCCCCGGCACTTTCTCCTTCCCGGCACCATCTTTGTCCACCCGGAAGAACACCTGGTGACGACGGTCCTGGGCTCGTGCGTAGCGGTCTGCCTCTGGGACCGGGCAACCGGCATCGGCGGCATCAACCACTACATGCTCCCGCTCTGGAACGGCGAAGGTCTCCCCACCCCCAGATATGGCAACATCGCCATCGACCTCCTGATCCGCCGCATGACGGAATTCGGCTGCCTGCCGAATGCCCTGGTGGCCAAGGTGTTCGGCGGTGCCAACCTCCTGCCGGGCACCGGCATGTATGCCATCGGCGATCGTAATGCGCGGCTCGCACGCAGGGTCCTTGCCGGGCTCGATATCCCCATTGTCAGCGAAGAGACCGGCGGTTCCAATGGCCGGCGCATCATTTTCAACACCGCAAGCGGCGTGGTCTATCTCCGCAAGGACACCGCACAGGATTGATCCCCTCCTGGACGAACCGCATTCCCCTCAAGATTTCCCCCTGAAAACCGAAACATGTAGAGAGTCACCCCCTTGAAAGGATACCCCGTGGCAGAGGAAAAGATCTACCTGGCCCGACAGCCGATCCTCGATCTGAACAATGAAATCGTTGGCTATGAACTTCTGTTCAGGGCCACGGATGTGCCGTTTGCCGATATCGACGACCATGCCCTTGCCAGTGCCAGTGTGATCTTCAACACCCTCTCCAGCTTCGGCTTTGAAAAAGTCCTGGGCAACCACAAGGGTTTCATCAACCTGAACAATGACATGCTGATGAGCGACAACCTGGAACTCCTCCCGCCGCAACACTTTGTGCTGGAACTCCTGGAAATCGTCGAGATAACCAATGCCGTGATCGAGCGGTGCCGGGAGCTCAAGCTCAAGGGATTCTCCATCGCCCTGGACGACAACCTCTTCAGCGAGGCCTACAGCCCGCTCTACGATCTCGTGGATATCGTCAAGATCGATGTCCTGCACATGACCAAAGAGACGCTGACGCGGATGGTGGAACTGCTCAAGCGCTGGCCGGTCACACTCCTGGCGGAGAAGGTAGAGAATGACCACCAGCAGAAATTCTGTCTCGAACTCGGTTTCCAGCTGTTCCAGGGATACTATTTCGCCCGGCCGACCATGCTCAGGCAGAACCGGATGGACAGTGCCAAGGCAACCCTGATGCGCCTGCTCAACCAGGTCCTGTCCGATGCCGAGTTCGTGGAGATCGAACAGACCTTCAAGCAGAACCCCGACCTGACCTACAAACTGCTCAGGCTGGTCAATTCGGTCATGATCGGTCGCCGGGAAAAAACCTCGACCCTGCGCCAGGCAATCGTCACCGTCGGGATGCAACATCTGAAACGGTGGGTGCTGATGGCGCTCTTTGCCAATCGTGACGGCGAACGGCCCGGATCGCCCCTCCTGGAGATTGCCGCCAGCCGGGGCCGGCTCATGGAATGCCTGGTGGAACGCCAGCCGCTTCTGAAACCCTGCTGTCGCTGTGTGAATGCCTGGAACATGAAAACAGCGGCGGGGTGGCTGAGATCCTGGAAAAGATCCGGATAAGCGAGAGCGATTTTCTCAGGACGCAACTCGAAGTGATCGACTGGACCAATACACTCTGTGGAATTTCCGAATAAGACCTGCTCTGCAAAACCGACGGGAGGGATGAACATGAGCCTGGCATGGGACGAAACTCTGGTAACCGGCATCAGCGAGATCGACGAGCAGCACCAGGAGATATTTTCCCGGTTCACGGCATTTTCGGATGCCTGCGGCAAGGGGGCGGGAAACGAGGGGCTTCAGGAGCTGGTGGCCTTTTTGGAAGAATACACGGCCTCCCATTTCGAGTACGAAGAGAACGCCATGCGGCGGAGCGGCTTTCCCCAGCTCTCCAGCCATCGGGACGAACACCGCACCTTCATGGCCGATTTCACCCATCTGAAGTCGAAGATCGGCGATCCGGACAACAACCGCGAGGCCCTCATCCTTGCCGAACGGATCATGATCAAGTGGCTGATCATTCATATCGGCCATCACGACAAGGCACTGGCCGAGCATCTGCAGACCGCCGTAGCAGCCTGAAAAACCAGCCGTCTCCAACGGAAACAGGGCCGGCATCATCCCGGCCCTGTCCCGTTATCCTGCTCTCACCTGTCAGCGCAACGAAACCACGGTGGCCCCGTTTCCCCCCTCGAACCGCTCTCCCAGCCTGAAGGCACTCACCAGCGGATGTCCGTCCAGGTGCTCGTGCACGGCCCGCCGCAGCGTACCGGTGCCAACCCCGTGGATGATCCGCACCTCGCCGTAGCCGGCCAGCGACGAGTGGTTCAGGAAGGGTTCCAGCAGGGCAAGGGCAGCGTCAACCCGCTTGCCGATCAGGTTGAGCTCCCTGGCTGCCTCCTCATCGCCTTCTGAGCGCCGCTGTTCGCGATTTCGCGGCGCAACCGCCTTGCCGCTCGGCCGCGCCAGATCGTCCTTCGTGACATCCAGCTCCAGCCTCCCCGCCTGCACCCGAAGCCTTCCCTGTCCGACCTTCAGAACCGTGGCGTCGCAACCGAGGGAGCGGACCAGAACCCGACTTCCCGGCACGATCTCCGTAAGCTCCAGGGGGCGCTCCCCGCTCAGCTGCCGCAAGGCACCCTCCACCTCCAGCTCCTTGGCACGGAGCTGCTCGCGGGCTGCGTCGCGTTTTTCGTGCCGCGCCTCGTCGAGTATCCGGTTCAATTCGCGACGGGCCGACTGGACCAGTTCCTTGGCATCCTGCCACGCCTTTGCCATGGCATCGCGGCGACGTTCCTCCTCTTCGGCCTGCCGCTGCCGCTGTTTTCGCTCCTGTTCCGCAAGCACCGCCTCCCTGGCCGATAGTTCGACCAGACGCGCCTCATAGGCCTGACGCTGTTCCTTGAGCTCTGCCAGAAGCCCCTGGAACTCGCTTCCCACCCGCCCGACCAGCCCCTGGGCAAAGTCGATGACGTGATCCGGCAGACCGTAACGCCGGGCCGTTTCCAAAGTGTGCGACTCTCCCGGCTCCCCCACCTTCAGACGGTAGAGCGGAAGCAGGCTCTGGCGGTCGAATTCCATGGCAGCGTTCAGCATGCCGTCGGTCCTGTGCACAAAGCCGACGATCTCGGTCAGGTGGGTTGTGGCAAGAACCAGGGCGCCCTTTTCCAGCAGCTCCCTGATGACGGCACAGGCCAGGGCCGCCCCCTGCAGCGGTTCGGTGCCGGTCCCCAGCTCGTCCAGAAGGATCAGGGTCCGGCTGTCGGCCTGGCGGAGTATGGCCGCAATCCTGGAAACATGGGACGAGAAGGTGGAGAGGCTGCTCTCGATGGCCTGCTCATCGCCGATATCCACCAGCAGGTCGTGCACCTGGGGGAAGATGGAGGTGGACGCAGCCGGCACCGGGATGCCGGCAAGGGCCATCAGGGTCAACAGCCCCACGGTCTTGATGGCAATGGTCTTACCACCGGTATTGGGGCCGGTGATGACCATGACCCTGCTCGGTTCCTCGTCGTGCAGCCTGAGATCCAGGGGGACCACATCGCCCCCCCCGCGCCCGGTGTGCATGTTCAGGAGCAGGGGATGCCGTGCCCCGACCAGGCGGATCGCCGCACCGTCGTCGATGGTCGGCACCTCGGCCCCGAGTTGATCGGCGCAGGCGGCAATGCAGTTGAGCAGGTCGATCCGGACGAGAAGCCGGAACTCTTCCTCGATCCCGGCCGCATCCTCCCGGAGCCAGGAGCAGATCTCGCGCAGGATGCGGATCTGCTCGGCCTTCTCCTCGGCAGCCAGGTTTTCCAGCTCGTTGGCCATGCCGATGATCTCGATCGGCTCCATGAATGCGGTTTCGCCGGTATTGGAGACATCATGCACCACCCCCGGCACCATCCCCTTGGAGTCCATCCTTACCGGGATCACCCACCTGCCGGAGCGCTGGGTGATGAAGTCGTCCTGCAGGAAAATGGCAACGCTCCGTTCGCGGACGATCTCCTCCAGGCGCCGGCGGATGCGGGCGGTCAGGGACCGTTTCCGCTCCCGAATCTCGTACAGAAGCCGCGAGGCGGTATCCAGCATGCCGCCGTCCCGGTCGATCGTCCGGACCAGCGCCTCCAGGATATCTGGGAAGCCGGTCACATGGCCGGCAAGCTGCACCAGCAGCGGGATATCCTGACGATAGCCGAACTGGCGCGAAAGCGTGGCCAGGATCTGGAACGGCGCGATGAACGCTTCCAGGTCGATTGGATTGAGCAGGGAATCGGCCGGTCGGACCAGCTCCAGAACCGGCAGGATATCGGTAAAGGGAGCGAGCCTGAGCGGCACCCCCAGACGGGCGAGGGAACGGATCTCCTCCACTTGGCCGAAACGGAGGATAATCTCCTCGCGCCGGTCCAGGGGGACAATCGCCTGGACCGCTTCGCGGGTCGCCTCGCTCTGGGCATACCCGGCAATCATCTCCAGGATCTTGTTGAATTCAATTTTACGCAGTGTGTCACTGTTGATCATGGGGTTCACCGATGGGTGCTACATATTTGCGGCGCGCCTTCTGGCGGCGTTTCGCCTTTTGCCGGCGGAGTTTCTCCTGCTCCGCGCCACGGGGGGTCACCTGTCCGGCTTGCGCGGCAAGCCGCTCCACCAGTTCGCGCCGGGCCAGGAAGCGGTTTACCGACTGGCTCCTGTCGCGCATGCATTTCACTTCGATGCCGCTGTGGCGATGCCGCAGCCAGACGCAGGTGGCGGTCTTGTTCACGTGCTGTCCGCCGGCGCCGGACGACCGGACGAACCGCTCCTCCAGGTCCTCCTCGCGGATACCAAGGGCTGCCATGGCCTCCCTGAGCTGGCGATTCTTCTCTTCACTCACCGCAAAGGTCTGCACGGGCCTCCCCACAGGTTGTTGAAAACCAGCCATCTCGCCGCCGTCCTCGAAAGCCGCCTTGTGCGGCGTGGCGCTGCCACGCCTCCGCGGGGCTTTCTGCGGGTGCGACGATCTGACTGGTTTTGAACAACCTGAGTTTTTAGCTACGCTGAAACTTCGTTTTCAACAACCTGCCGCTAAAGCGTAAGGTTGACCAGCAGGCCCCGGATCTCCTGGATCTTGGCGGCGATCTTGATCCGGTCCTTCTGTTCGCTCATGATCAGACGGTAGAGAGAATCGGCATGTTTGTCAATGACGGTAATGATCTCGTGATAGGCAGGGGCTTTGGGGGTACCGCCCAACAGCTCGACGCGATAGGCCTCGGCTGTCACCTTGCGGGCCATGGAGGTCAGGAGTTCGCGAAACTCTTTGAAATGGGCCATGCTCGGGTCGCGTTCCAGATTGTCACCGGCAAGGTCGATCTCCTTCTTCAACTCTTCCAGCTCGACGGCCCGGTCGACGAGGAGATCGCCACTCTTGACCAGAGCAGTGGAAAAGGGTGAGGGACGCGCCCCGCTCCCTTTTCCCGATTCGGAGCGCTGCGCTTTTTTGTCCACACGTCGAGCCGGCAGTTTTTCGTCGATGCGCATTTTATTTTCTCGTTAAATATTTCTTATTTTATTTTGTATACGATTCTGTTATATTATGCTTAAAAATATTTACTGACAGTAAAAGGTGTCATATGAAGCTGGAGATCAAGAATATTTCCGGCGAGCAGGTTCCGACCGTCATCGCTGACTGCACGCAGTGCGGCGGCGCCATTTCCGTCCGCGAGCGCGATTTCCTATTTTCGCGCCCCCTGCGCTGCAACTCGTGCAACCACGTACGCACCCTCAGCTACCGTGAATACGTCTTGGCCTGCAACTCCATTGCCCCCCAGCTTCTGGAGTATTCCATCTCCCGGATGGCCAACCGCCGCGGCATACGTTCGCATCGCCTCTGACCGCACCCCTTCCTCTCCCGACATTGTACCTGCCCCCAGTCCCTCTCCCCTGTTACGGTTCAAGAAACTCGTCGGTGATCCGATCATGCCGAAGCCACCAGATCAGCGCCAGCGGTAGCGCCACCCAGAGCGCGATCATGAACAGTGTGGTCATAAGCCCCACCAGATCGTAGAGCAGCGAGGGTGAATCCGCGGATCGCCGAACCCATCCGACAAAATCGGCAATCTCATATCCCGCTCCAATGGCCAGACCGGCCCACCCTCCCCACTCCAGCCCTTTCAGTGCCCAGCGCTGCAATCTGACGAACTGGCTCGCCACAATGAGCATGCCGCAGCCGTACAGGGTCAGCACCCAGGGAAACAGTCCGTGGTGCAGGAAGATCGCCCCACGGGAAACCGGCTCCAGGGCAGTCTCGTTGATCTGGGTGTAGAGATCCTTCCCGTGATAGTTCATCACTCCGAAAAAACCGTAGGCGGCCACCAGGGCTGCCACGGCCATGACCCCCCAGCCGGTGTAGCGCACAGGCGCCGGGACCAGGGGAAGTGCAGCCTCTGGCTCCTTGCTGGGAGCCTTGATGAAATCGTCCTGACGGTAGCTTCGCTGCAGCCGCTCCATGTCGGCTTTGTGCTGCTCCGCTTCCTCCTGCTTCCGTTTCTTTTCCTGGTAGACACTCCCCTGCAGCCCGCACTTGGGGCAGACCTCGAACATCTCGTCCGTGAACGTCGAGTAGTGGCAGTGGGGGCAGACGCTCATGAGGTTGGGGTTCCAACCCTGGGTGGGGGGCTTTTTTACGTGGAATCCGGTGTTGCAGCGTGGGCAGTCGATGTAGCGTCCATCCAGCGGCACCTCCTGGTCATTGAGCTCGCCGGAAAGATGACAGTGCGGGCACTCGATCTTCATGAATGTTGACACTCCCCCTGGAAACTGTGCACTATGTAGCCCTTACACTATACCAACTTCACATCCCGCTGCAATCCGACACCCGCAGTCCTGCCCAAGGAACAGCCATGCACCTCCCCGACAACCTGCTGACCGGCACCCTGATCAGCCGCTACAAGCGCTTTCTGGCCGACATCGCCCTCGCCGACGGTTCCGTCGTCACGGTCCATTGCCCCAATTCCGGAAGCATGAAAGGGTGTGCCCTGCCGGGCAGCCCGGTGATCCTTTCCCGGAGTGACAATCCGGGAAGGAAATACCCCCATACGTGGGAGATGGTCCGGATCGGCGGGTTCTGGATCGGCATCAACACCTCGCTCCCGCCCCGGCTGGTGGCAGAAGGGGTCAGGGAGGGGGTCGTCGCGGAACTGCAGGGATACGCAAGCATCCGGGCAGAGGTCCCTTGCGGCCAGAGCCGCATCGACCTGCTGCTGCAGGGAGGAGCGGCGCCCTGCTGGGTTGAGGTGAAGAACGTCACCCTGGTGGAGGGAAAGATGGCCCTCTTCCCCGACGCGGTAACGACGCGGGGGCAAAAGCACCTGCGCGAGCTGATGGATATCGTGCAGAACGGCCAGCGGGGGGTGATATTTTTCGTAGTCCAGCGGGGGGATGCCGAGGCGGTTGCCCCTGCCGACAGCATCGACCCGGCCTATGGCACGCTCCTGCGCCAGGCCCTGGATGCCGGCGTCGAGGCCCTGGCATATCGAGCCCACGTATCCCCTGACGGCATCCGCCTGGAAAAACGCCTGCCGGTGCTCCCCTTTCAGTGTGCCTCGGCCCAGTTGGCGCCGTAACTCATATCGACCTTCAGTGGTATCCTGAGCGGCACGGCATGCTCCATCTCGTGGACCACCAGCTGCTCCATCCGGACCAGCTCGTCCTCCGGCACCTCGAAGACCAGTTCGTCATGCACCTGCATGATGAGCCTGCTTTTAAGCCCCTCCGCCCGCAGGCGCCGGTCGATGTTCACCATGGCCTGCTTGATGATGTCGGCGGCCGACCCCTGGATCGGGTAGTTGATGGCGTTCCGTTCGCCAAAGGAGCGAACCGCGGCGTTGCTGCTGCCGATGTCGGGGATGGGGAGCCTCCTTCCCAGCAGGGTCGTCACGTGCCCCTTGTCGCGGGCCTGCACCACGCAGGCGTCGAGAAACGCCATGGCACCGGCATGACGCTCCTTGTAGCTGCCGATGAAATCCTCAGCCACCCTGCGCGCCACCCCCAGCTGGCGGGCCAGACTGTAGGCCCCCTGGCCGTAGATCACCCCGAAGTTGATGGTCTTGGCCTGGCGTCGCATCTCCGGCGTCACCATCGCCGGGAAGAGGCCGAAGACCTCGGCCGCGGTCCGGGTATGGATGTCCTCATCGCTTTTGAAGGCGTCGCAGAAGACCGGGTCGGCCGAGAGATGGGCCAGCACCCGCAGCTCGATCTGCGAATAGTCGGCCGAGAGGATGCGATGCCCCTTTTCGGCCACAAAGGCATGGCGGATACGCCGCCCTTCCTCGGTGCGGACCGGGATGTTCTGCAGGTTCGGGTCTGACGAGGAAAGACGCCCGGTTGTGGTCACTGCCTGGTTATAGGAGGTATGGACCCGGCCGTTTCCGTCCACCTGCCCTGCCAGGGCGTCGGTATAAGTGGATTTGAGCTTGGACAGGCTCCGGTACTGGAGGATCAGCCGGGCGATCTCGTGTTCGTCGGCCAGACGCTCCAGCTCATCCACATTGGTCGACCAGCCGGTCTTTCCCTTGGTCTTCTTCCCCACCGGCAGCTTCAGCCGCTCGAACAGCACCTCACCCAACTGCTTGGGGGAGTTCACGTTGAACTCCCCGCCGGCAAGCCGGTGGATCTCCTGTTCCAGGATGCCCATCTGGCCGCCGAACTCCGCGGAGAGATCAGCCAGAAGCGCCAGGTCCAGCTTCACGCCGGCCAGCTCCATCTCTGCCAGGATCCTTACCAGCGGCATCTCCAGGTCGAAGAAGAGCCGTTCCATGTCGCTCTCGCCAAGCTTCGGCAGGAGCATGCGGTGCAGGAGAAAGGTGGCGTCGGCATCCTCGCAGGAATAGCGGCTCGCCGGGTCGATCTCCACCTGGGCGAACCCCTTCTGCTCCTTCCCCTTGCCGGTCACCTCGGCATAGGAGATCATCCGGTGGTCGAGAAACTCGGCCGCCAGAGAATCCAGGCCATGGCTGGTCCGGCCGGGGTTGAGCAGGTAGGCGGCGAGCATGGTGTCGCACCAGAGGCCGGCCATGGCGACACCTGAACTCCTCAGAACCTGGTAGTCGTATTTGATGTTCTGCCCCACCTTGCGGATGGCGGGGTCCTCCAGGATCGGCCGGAGCCGCTCCAGGACCATGGCCCGGTCGAGCTGGGCCGGCACCCCCGGATAGTCGTGCCCCACCGGGATGTAGCAGGCCTCGTGATCCCGAAACGAACAGGAGATGCCGACAATCTGAGCTGCCAGCGGGTTGAGGCTGGTGGTCTCCAGGTCGATGGCAAAGGGGTGCTCCGCCACCAGGTCCCTGAGCAGCCCCGCGAAATCCTCCTCGGTCGCAATGGTCCGGTACTGTTCGATGGAGAGGGTGGCGCGGCTGGTCAGCTCCTTCAGAAGCGTGGTGAATCCGTATTCCTTGAAACAGGCTGCCAGTTGCTGGTTGTCGGGGGGCTCGGCGACAAAGTCGGCGAAATCGTACGAGAGGGGAACCCGGCAGTCGATGGTGGCAAGCTGCCGGGAAAGCCGAGCCTGGTCGGCAAACTCGCGCAGCTTCTCGCCGACCTTTCCCTTGACCTCGCCGGCCCGTGCCAAAAGCTCGTCCAGGGAACCGTATTCCTGGATCAGCTTGATGGCGGTCTTCTCGCCGACGCCGGGGACCCCCGGAATGTTGTCGGAGCTGTCACCGGCAAGGCCGAGAATATCTATCACCAGTTCCGGGCCGACGCCGAAACGCTCGACCACCTCGGCCGGGCCTGATTCCTTCTCCTTCATGGTATCCAGCAGGCGGACCGAGTCGGTGACGATCTGCATCAGGTCCTTGTCGCCGGTCACCACCACCGTCGTGATGCCGCGCCCGGCGCAGTCGGCGGCGATGGTGCCGATGATGTCGTCCGCCTCGTACCCCTGCAGCTCCAGTACCGGGATGCGAAAGGCGCGGATGATCTCCTTGATGGGATCGATCTGCACCCTGAGGTCGTCCGGCATGGCGGACCTGTTGGCCTTGTAGTCGGGATAGATGTCGTTGCGGAAGGTATGGCGGGAGATGTCGAACACCACGGCCACGTGATCCGGCTGCCGTTCCTTGAGCACCTTGAGCAGCATCTGGGTAAAGCCATAGATGGCATTGGTGGGGAAGCCACTGGGGGACGACAGGTGGCGGATGGCATGGTAGGCCCGGTAGAGATAGGAAGAGCCGTCGATGAGATAGAGGGTCGCCCGGTCTGACATCTATGCTCCCTCCTCGCGGGTGAAGATGACAAAGGCCATGGAGGGCCGCTTCTGCGACTCGCGCATGGCAAAGTGCAGTCCGTCGAAGCGCCACCCCGTAGCGGTCCATTCGTTCAGCACCTCTTCCAGGATATCCTCGGACACGGTATTGATCTCCACCACCTTGTATTTCAGCATCGTTCACCCCCCTGCCGTAGTGCCAGCCATGGTAGCCGATTCACCCCTGCCCGTTCAAGGGCTATTGTCTGCAGGCCCCCTCTGACCATATTGCAGCGACACGAAAAAATGCTACACTTGTCGCACGGGAAAGGAGGTGCCGTCGAACAGAACCATTGAGGAACAATCACCTTAAACGCCATTGGAGAGAGGGAGTCAGGTATGCTGGACCTGGCATGGAACCGGGAAACCGGCGAAGACCTGCGGGAAGGGGTCTGGCAGCCGGCAGTGGATATCTATGAAGACGACGAATCGGTGGTGATCAAGGCGGAGATTCCTGACATCGACCAGAAGGATATCGAGGTAAAGATCGAGGACAACACCCTCATCCTGCGGGGCGAACGAAAACACGACAAGAGCATCCGCAAGGAGAATTACCACCGGGTAGAGCGCTATTACGGCGCCTTCCAGCGCAGCTTCCAGCTTCCCCACACCATCGATCAGGAACAGATCAAGGCGACCTGCGACAAGGGGGTCTTGACGATAACACTCCCCAAGAAAGGCGAAACTAAGCCGAAGCAGATCACGGTCGAGGTGAAATAGCCCGGAAAGGGTTATTTTCCGCCCTGGCGGCGTCAATCCGCTGGATTCCTTGTGCGGCGTAGCGCTGCTACGCCTCCGCGCAATCCCTTGATTTCCTTGCCAGAACGAAAAATCCCTCCTTTCCGATCCGGAAACCTCTTTTCTCGCTGGCTGCTAGCTGCGAGCCGATGCCTCGTTCATGCTCCCCGTACGATACCCCTCCAGGTCCAGGGCCACAAACCTGAACCCTGCCTTCCTGAAGACAGCGGCCACCTGCCTGCGGAGCTCTGCATCGAGCATCCGCCCGATCTCCTCCGGAGAAAGCTCGATACGCGCGGTATCGCCGTGGTATCGCACCCGGTAGGTGCGAAAACCCGATGCTTTGAGATATTCCTCGCAGACCTCGACCATCCGCAGCTTGGCGGCGGTGATCTCCTCGCCGTAGGGAAAGCGGCTCGCCAGGCAGGCATAGGCCTGTTTGTCCCAGGTGGGAAGCCCCAGCTCCCGGCTCAGGAGCCTGACCTCGTCCTTGGTGAACCCAGCCTCCAACAGAGGGCTGCGTACGGCAAGTTCGCCGGCAGCCTGACGGCCGGGGCGGTAATCCCCCAGATCGTCGACGGTGGTGCCGTCACAGATGCCGGCAACACCGAGCTCTTCGGCCTTGGCCCGGCAGATCAGGAACAGTTCTTTCTTGCAGTGATAACAGCGGTCCTTCGGGTTTGCGGCAAAACCGGGGATCTCCAGCTCATTGGACTCCACCACCACCTGCCTGATGCCGATGCTCTCCGCCAGCCTGACCGCCTCCCGGAATTCCGACTCCGGATAGGTCGGCGAGGTCGCGGTAATGGCGCAGGCCCGCTCCCCCAGGACATCAAAGGCGACCTTTGCCAGCAGCGTCGAGTCCACCCCTCCGGAAAAGGCGATCAGTGCCGATTCCATCTCTGCAAGTATCTCCCGCAAACCGGCATGCTTGTCGGACAACAGGGTCATTTACCGCACTTCCGCGATCCCTTGCGGGGAACGGCCACGGCGTCCTTTTCCAGCCCCATCGCCTCTCCACGCTCGCAGAGGTTCTCCAGGTTTATGCCGGAGAACAGCTCTTCGAGCTTGGCAGTGGCCTCGCACCAGACAGTCTGGGTGACGCACTTGCCATCCAGGGCACAGACGCTCCTCTTCCGCCCGTTTTTCTTTTTCCCGCAGTCAACCAGGAGCAGGTCCCCCTCGGTGGCAGCCACCACGTCCTTGACCGAGATCTCCTTCAGGGTCCTGGCCAGGAGATAC
>JACRPV010000266.1 GCA_016223015.1 Geobacter sp.
CCCTGCAGGTGTCAGGACTCTATTTTAGTTAAATGCCCGAGATTTGCAAGGTGCAAGGTTTGCCTTGTTCCGGCAATCATGGTACGATGCCTCCTTGTTTGCAGTTTTCCCTCCGGAGTGTCATGTCTACATGAACAGTCGCAGTCAGATCCTCAGCAAGGTCAGGCGCCTGGTCGTCAAGATCGGCAGCCGTGTCCTGACCTGGGAAGATAACGGCCTCGATCTGCAGGGGATTGCCAGGGTTGCCGAGCAGGTTGCCGGATTCCTCCGTGATGGCCGGGAGGTTATCATCGTGACGTCCGGAGCCGTAGCCGCGGGTCGGGGAGCGCTTGGCCTCCAGAACAGCAGGCCGCGCACGATTCCCCAGAAGCAGGCCGCGGCAGCGGTGGGACAGACGCGGTTGATGCGGGCTTACGAAGACGCCTTTGCCGAGCAAGGGTTCACCACGGCCCAGCTCCTCCTTACCCAGGCCGATCTTGCCGACCGGACCAGGTTTCTGAATGCGCGGGCCACCATCGAAACCCTGCTGGAGTGTTCTGCCGTGCCGATCATCAACGAAAACGACACGGTGGTGGTCGATGAGATCAAATTCGGCGACAACGACAACCTTTCCGCCCTGGTCACCAATCTGGTGGATGCCCAGCTCCTGGTCATACTGACCGACATCGACGGTTTCTACGATGCCGATCCCCGCAGCAACCCCGCTGCCCGGCTCGTTCCGCTCGTCAGGAGCATCACCAGGGCGATGGAGCGTGCCGCCGGCGGTGCCGGTTCCGCAGTCGGTACCGGCTGCATGGCAACCAAGCTGGCCGCTGCCAAGAAGGCGGGCAAGTCCGGCGTTGCCACCCTCATCGTCAACGGCAAGGCCGGTTCGACGCTTGCACGGGCCGTGGCCGGCGATGAGGTCGGGACCCTCTTCCTGCCGGAACGCGAGAGCCTGACCAGCCGCAAGCACTGGATCGCCTACACCCTGCGCCCCCGTGGCCGGGTCCTGGTCGATGACGGCGCCTGCAGCGTCCTGCGCCAACATGGCCGCAGCCTCCTGCCGTCCGGCGTCATCACCGTGGATGGCGAGTTCGAGCGCGGTGCCTGCGTTCGGGTCTGCAGCCAGGATGGGGCGGAATTCGGCCGTGGCCTGATCGATTATTCCAGCCGGGAACTCGAACGGATCATGGGTCACAGGAGTGGCGATATCGAAGCGATTCTCGGCTACCGTTACAGCGACGAGGTTATTCACCGGGATAACCTCGTGATTTTGTGATTCCGGAGGAGAGTGATCATGACCATTGCCGATCAAATCAGGCAGCTTGCCAGCGACGCCCGCCAGGCCTCCCATGCCATGGCCAGGCTTTCGACCGGGGTCAAGAACGAACTGCTCATAGCCATGGCCGATGCCCTCATTGCTGCAACTCCCGCGCTTATCGGCGAAAATCGCAAGGACCTGGCAGTTGGGGAAGAGAAGGGGCTCTCCAGTGCCATGCTCGACCGTTTGATGCTGGACGAGAAGCGGATCAAGGGGATGGCGGACGGGCTGCGCGAAGTGGCTGCCCTTCCCGACCCGGTGGGTGAGGTGACCAGGATGTGGAAGCGCCCCAATGACCTGATGGTCGGGAAGATGCGCATCCCGCTCGGCGTCATCGGCATCATCTACGAGGCGCGTCCCAACGTCACCGCGGATGCCGCAGCCCTCTGCCTCAAGGCGGGCAACAGCGTGATCCTGCGCGGCGGCTCCGAGGCGCTTCACTCCAACCTGGCCATTGCCGGGGTTCTCCAGGCCGAGATGGCAAAGGCCGGCATCCCTCGCGCCGCGCTTGCCGTGGTCCCCTTTACGGAACGGGAAGGGGTGCTGGAGCTTCTCAAGCAGGACGAGTCCATCGACCTGATCATTCCCAGGGGCGGGGAAGGGTTGATCCGCTTCGTGGTGGAACACTCGAAAATACCGGTCATCAAGCACTACAAGGGGGTTTGCCACCTGTTCGTGGATGCGGCGGCCGATTACGACATGGCGGAGCGGATCATCGTCAACGGCAAGACCCAGCGTCCCGGGGTCTGCAATGCCCTGGAGACCCTGCTCGTCCATCGGGATGCGGCCGAGACGTTCATACCGCGCATTGCCGCCACATTGGCAGGGCTCGGGGTAGAGCTTCGCGGCGACCAGCGCTTCTGCGCACTGGCCCCGCAGGCGCGGCCCGCTACCGAAGAGGACTGGGCCGCGGAATACCTGGAGCTGATTCTCTCCTGCCGGGTGGTCGACGATATGGACCAGGCCATGGACCATATCAATCGCTACGGCTCGCTGCACACGGAAGCCATCGTGACCAGGGACTATGCCAATGCCCAGCGGTTCATCCGCGAGGTGAATTCGAGCTGCGTGCTGGTCAATGCCTCGACCCGTTTCTCGGACGGCAACCAGCTCGGGCTCGGAGCCGAGATCGGCATCTCCACTACCAAGCTCCATTCCTTCGGTCCCATGGGGCTGGAAGACCTCACCACGACGAAATTCATCGTCTACGGCGATGGTCAGGTCCGGCCGTAGGGGCGGTTCTGCAGGCTCTGGCCGGCGCCGTGCCGGACAGGCAATGACGAGCGTATGAAGATAGGCATCCTCGGGGGAACCTTCAATCCGATCCATCTGGCGCACCTCCGCATCGCAGAGGTGGTGCGGGACCGGCTCGCCCTGGAACAGGTGCTGTTCATACCGGCTGCGACACCCCCGCACAAGCCGATGACCGGTGAATTGCCGTTTGCTGCACGCCTTGCCATGGTGGGGCTGGCCATTGCCGACAATCCGGCGTTTGCCCTGTCTGCCATGGAAGGGGAACGCTCCGGGGCCTCCTACTCCATCGACACCCTCCGGGCGTTGCGTACCGCGCAACCGGACGACGAGTTCTTCTTCATCATCGGGAGCGACTCGTTTCTGGAGTTCGGGCTCTGGCATGACTATGCGGCGCTCTTTGCCTGCTGCAACATCGTGGTGCTGGAGCGGCCCGGCGCAGAGATCGGCGACCTGGGGGCCGCGGTTCCCGCTGCCGTGGCCGGGGAATTCAGTTTCTTTCCTGCCGAACATCGGCTGGCCCATTGTTCCGGCTATTCGGTCTACTATCTCAAGGAGTGTCTGCTCGACATCTCCTCTACCCGCATCCGTCAGATGGTGCGCCAGGGGCGTTCCATTCGCTACCTGGTGCCGGCTGCGGTAGAGCGGTACATCATTGAACAGGAGCTATACGTTGATGCGCGTTAAACAAAAACCTGGCGGGCTCGAACGCGCCATGAAGTGTGCCGAACTGGCACTGGACAAGAAGGCATTCGCCGTCAAGATCCTCGAAATTACCAGGCTTTCCAGCATTGCCGATTATCTGGTTATCGCTACCGGCACTTCTGACAAGCAGGTGCAGGCCATTGCCGAATCGGTCCGGACCGGGATGAAAACGATCGACAGGGCACTGGATGTCGAGGGGATGGAAGAGGGGAAATGGGTGGTCATCGATTTTGGTGACGTCCTCGTCCATGTCTTCATCGAGGAATTCCGGCGTTACTACGATCTCGATGGACTCTGGGATGCAGCCCCGCAGATACCGATCCCCGAAGAGTACCAGTGGGAGGGGAAGGCGAGCCGTGAGGCTTAGAGTTCTCTGGGTTGGCAAGACTCAGGAGGAATGGGTCCGTAAGGGAAGCGACGAATATGCCGGCCGGATCAGGCGCTATCTCCCCCTGGAGATCGGCGAGGTGCGCGAGGAAAAGGGTGCATCCCCCGAACTCATGAGAAGCAGGGAGGCAGAACGTCTCCTGAAAAACATGCCGAAAGCTGCCAGGCTGGTCCTTCTGGACGAACTGGGGGAGCAGTACACCTCTGCCGGGTTTGCCGCATTTCTCGGTCGGGAACGAGATGCCGGAACCCAGGAGCTCGTCTTTGCCATCGGCGGTGCCTATGGCGTTGACGAGACCGTCCGCAGCCGGGCTCACCGCACCATTGCCCTTTCCACTATGACCTTCACCCACCAGATGGTTCGGGTCTTCCTCCTGGAGCAGCTCTACCGGGGCCTCACCATCCTCAACAACGAATCGTACCACCACTAGCCAACCCTCCATTCCAACGGGAGCCGTTTCTCCCGCTGTTGCCTTCTGGCTGCCGATCTTCCGGGCAGCAAACTCTCCATTAATCATTAAAGTTTTCCCCCTGTTTGACCGTAAACATACAAAGTGGATAATCTTTTACTGGCCCACGCCTTCCAGGAATCTGCTATGAAAATATTGAATAAAATGTTGCTGGGTTACGCGATCATTGCCGTTCTGGCGGGGGTCGTCGGCTTTGTTGGCGTCGAAGGACTCAAAAAGGTCAATCGGGAATTTCGCGAAGTAGCCGGCGAGGTCCTCCCGCTGAACCGCGCCCTTGAAGAACTCCGTTTCGGCGGCATGCGCATCATTTCCTCGACCATGGAGCTGGCCTTTCTCCTGGATGCCGGCAGCGATGAGCTGGCGAGAAAAGGCCGGGCGGCAGAAGAACGGGAAGTCCTGGAGTCCGGCTACCTGTATCATGACAAAGCCTTGGCGGAATGTCGGAGGTTCATGGCGCGGGTCCCCGGTGAAGTGGGGCTGTTGCGGCAGATGGAGGATGCGGGTGCCGAACTCAAGGCGGCAAGCGCGGCATTCATCGCGGCAAAGAGGGGCCGGGCTCCCAGGAGCCGCCTGTTGCTCGCCAAAGAACGGTTCGAGGTCGCCGAGCACGGGTTTCTGCTGGCGGTGCAGAAGTCGCGGGATTGGGAGATGATGGAGCTGGAACAGAGCAAGGGAAAGGTGAACAATGAGATCGCCTTCACCATGATGTCGATCCTCGCGATTGCGGCGGTGACCTTTGCCATGGCGCTCATCAGCGGCGGCCTGATATCCGCAACGATCTCCCGTCGGGTCGGTCGGCTGAATCAGGGTCTGCAATGCATCGCCGACGGGGATCTGGGCACCCGCCTGCAGGTCGAGACCCGCGACGAACTGGGCGACCTGGCGCTGTCGTTCAATGCCATGGCCGGCCAGCTGCGCAGCTCGAAAGAGGAGATCACTTCCACTACTGCCTTCCTCGACAGGGTGATAAATTCGATGGTCGATTCCCTGGTGGTCGTGGCGGAAAACGGGCTCATCCATAGTGTGAACCATGCCACCTGCGGTCTGCTGGGATATGACAGGGGCGCGCTTGTGGGGATGCCGTTTGCCACCCTGTTCAAGGATGAACGGCAGTGCGGGGAGCTGCTCGCTGCGGCAGCCGAAGGTGGCTCGGTCAGGGAGGAGGAAGTGGATTACCGCACCAGGGACGATGACCCCATCCCGGTGCTGCTATCTGTTTCCGTCATGGAAAATCCCGCCGGCAGGACGAATTTCCGGATCTGCATTGCCCACAACATCAGCCTGCGCAAACAGGCAGAACACGAGATCGAGTATCTTGCCTACAATGACCAGCTGACCAACCTGCCCAACCGGATACTGTTCACCGACCGCCTGCAGCAGGCCATGGCCCAGACGGACCGAGAAGCCGGTATTCTTGCCCTGCTCTTTTTCGACCTGGATCGCTTCAAGGACATTAACGATACCAGGGGGCATTCTTCCGGGGATCTGCTCTTGTGGCTCGTTGCCCACCGGTTCGAGAGCATGGTGCGCAAAAGCGATACCCTGGCGCGATTCGGGGGTGATGAATTCGTGCTGCTCTGCACCGATCTCACTGGTCCGCAGGACGCCGCGCGGATCGCGGAAAAGCTGCTCGAACTGCTGGAGGTCCCGTTCAATCTGGAGGGGAGCGATATCTTCACCACTGCCAGCATCGGCATCGTCTGTTATCCTGCTGACGGAAAGGATGTCACCTCGCTGCTGAAGAACGCCGATCTCGCCATGTACGCGGCCAAGGAGCGGGGTCGCAATACCTATCAGTTCTTCTCCGTCGAGATGAATAACCAGGTGCAGGAACGTAATTATCTCGAAGCGGGATTGCGCACGGCCCTCCATACCGATCAACTGTTTCTGCAGTATCAGCCGCAGGTCGATATCAAGACCGGCCGGATCTATGGAGTGGAGGCGCTGCTCCGCTGGAACCATCCCGAGCATGGCATGATCTCGCCGGACAGGTTCATCCCGGTTGCCGAACATACCGGGCTGATTCGTCCTCTTGGCGATTGGGTGCTGGAAACGGCCTGTCGGCAGGTGAAGCAGTGGATCGACGCGGGGTATCCGGCGCTGAACATTGCCGTCAACGTATCGGGATGTCAATTCCAGCATCCGGGGTTCATGGACCAGGTCGAAAGAACCCTGCGCGAAGTGGGGCTCGATGCGTCGCTGTTGGAGCTGGAGATCACCGAGAGCGTCCTGATGGCCGATCCCCAGGGGACAGCCCAGTTTCTTGCACGGCTCAAGGATCTCAAGGTGCAGATCGCCATCGATGATTTCGGGACCGGCTACTCCTCCTTGAGTTATTTAATGGATTTCCCCATTGACCGGTTGAAGATCGACAAGTCGTTCATCCGGAACATTTCCAGTGGAACGGACATGGCAATTATCGTCGATGCCGTTGTTGCCCTGGGGCACAGCCTCGGGCTGCGGGTCCTGGCGGAAGGGGTCGAAACAATCACCGAGCTCGAATACCTCATGAGGCTCGGGTGCGACGAAGCACAGGGCTACTATTTCGCTCGGCCCATGCCTGCCGGCGACATCGTGCAGCTTCTGGAGCGCCACGCGCAGAGTGAGATCCCGGTTCTCTGGCCCTGCTTCGAGACGGTTGCTCTTCCCGGCATTGACGTTCAGCCCCCTTCCTGCTAAATTCGTTCTGTTTTGACATTTCATGGCGTGCGGTGCGCGCCGTTTTCCGGAGACACGCATGGCCACCAAGCAACCGTTACTCCTGATGATCCTCGATGGCTGGGGGCTCAACCCCGCTGTCGAGAACAACGCCATCGCCCAGGCCAGGACGCCCAACATGACGCGGCTCTGCCGGGAGTACCCCTGCACCGATATCGGCACGTCCGGGATGTCGGTGGGGCTGCCGGAAGGGCAGATGGGCAATTCCGAGGTGGGACACCTGAACATCGGCGCGGGCAGGATCGTCTACCAGGATCTCACCCGGATCAGCAAGGCAATTGACGACGGAGACTTCTTCACGAATCCGGTCATTCTCGACTGTCTCGCAAAGACCCGGCAGGCCGGCGGCAGGCTCCACCTGGCCGGGCTCCTTTCCGACGGCGGTGTCCATTCCCACAATACCCATCTCTATGGCCTGTTGGAACTGGCCCGACAGCAGGGCCTTACCGAGGTCTTTGTCCACTGCCTGCTGGATGGCCGCGACACCCCGCCCAAGAGCGGTGCCGATTATCTCTCCCAGTTGGAGGAAGAGATGGCGCGGATCGGTGTCGGCAGGGTGGCAACGGTCATTGGCCGTTACTATGCCATGGACCGGGACAACCGCTGGGATCGGGTGGAGAAGGCCTATGCCGCCATAGTTTGCGGAGAAGGCGAGACGGCACCCACAGCCAGCGCTGCAATTGCCGCAAGTTATGCGGCCGGCGTCAACGACGAATTTGTCGTGCCGACGGTCATCACCTCTGCTGGCGTACCGGTCGGGACGGTCCGGGATGGTGACGGTTTCATCTTCTTTAACTTCCGCTCCGACCGGGCCCGCGAGATAACCCGCGCCCTGGCCCTGGCCGACTGCTCCGGTTTCAGCCGCAACGTCCGGCCCCGGCTCTCCTCCTATGTCTGCATGACCGAGTACGATGCGACCTTTGGCCTGCCGATCGCTTTTGGACAGGAAGCGCTGACCAATATTCTCGGCGACGTGCTGGCGGCAGCCGGCAAGGTGCAGCTCAGGATTGCCGAAACCGAGAAATATGCCCATGTCACCTTCTTTTTCAATGGCGGGGTCGAGGAGCCGTTTCCCGGTGAGGTCCGCTGTCTGATCCCTTCACCCAAAGAGGTTGCCACCTACGACCAGAAACCGGAGATGAGCGCCTACCCGGTGACCGAGGAGCTGCTGAAGCGGCTCGACTCGGATGCCTATGACGTCATCGTCCTGAACTTCGCCAATGCCGACATGGTGGGGCATACCGGCATCCTCCCGGCAGCGGTGAAGGCGATCGAGACCGTGGATGACTGCGTTGGCCGCCTGGTGGAAAAGGTTCTGGCACACGGGGGCAAAGTGATCATCACCGCGGACCACGGCAATGCCGAGGTGATGGTGGATGAGAGCGGCGGTCCGCACACCGCACATACCACCGACCGGGTACCGCTGATCCTGGTGGACGATTTCCGCAAGGGAGGAACGCTCCGTTCCGGCGGGATTCTTGCGGATATCGCGCCGACCATGCTGGAACTGCTGGGGTTGCCCCAGCCCAAGGAGATGACCGGCAAGAGCCTCCTCCCGAAATGATCGGAAACGAAGAGATTGCGGAAAATGGCATCAAACGTGTATGATCTACCCTGTATGGAAGGATTGACGAAGGTGCGGGAAAGCCAGATACCATCCGCCGCGATCTGCGGGGTTGTGGACAGGTGAAAGCCATGAAATTTTTTCAGAGCCTTTGCATAGTTTTCCTGCTTAGCCTGCCGGCAGCGGTATCGGCAGCCCGGCAGTCGCCGGTCGACGGCGGCACCGTGACCTCCGGCGTGGGGTGGCGTGTCGATCCCTTCGGCAGTGGCCGGACGGTCTGGCACAACGGCTACGACATCGCCGTCCCCGCAGGGACGCAGGTCCATCCCACCCAGAGCGGCACGGTCTATTTCGCAGGCACCTACAAAGGGTACGGCAATCTGGTGGCAGTGGAGCACGGCAAGGGGTACATAACCCTCTATGGCCACAATTCCGAGATACTGGTGAAACCGGGGCAGGAAGTCGACACGAAGACGGTCATCGCCCTATCGGGAAGCACCGGACGCTCCACCGGTCCCCATGTCCACTACGAGATCCGGCAGATCCCGCAGCTCGCCAAACAGCGGCAGGAGCAGATGGAGCAGGATCTGAAGGCTGCCATCGAACGGTCGGTGGGGGAGATGGTTGAAGGGTATGCCACCGGCAAGGGGGGGCCGGAGCAGGAACTCCTCATTCCCGATCTCAACGAATAGAATAGGGGACGTAGCGGGAAGAATCGGTTATGACCGGCGTGGCAGCGAGCCATGCCGGTTTTTTTGTCTCAATAACGGCAATCAACCGCAGAGAAAATCGGATAACTACGGATAAAAACAAACCTTTTCAAGCGAAAGACATTCTCGAAGGGGCTAAGCGTATTCTGCTGTTATCTCTTTGATGTATCTGAGTTCATCTGTGTCTATCTGCGGTTACATGCTTTTTCAGGTTATGGTTTCCGGCTGACTCCGGCAGCCTGCCGGCCATTGTAGATGACGCCCCCCAGATCGGCATACCCGGCGAGCACGGCAATCCCCTTGTCTCGCAAGACATCGCGGATGCCCGTGATCCCACGCCGAAGCATCCCATCCGCCCAGGAGACCGGCTTGTCCCCTTCGTCGAAACCGATCCGTTCGGCATCCTCCCCGCGGGCCGAGCTGGCGATGCTGCGGACGCCGGACCACGGGACTGCGCCCAGGCACATGGCGCAAGGTTCGGTGCTCGTTACCAGCTGCAGAGCAGGCATGCCGGGCATGCCCAGATCGAAGGTTCCGGCCAGCTTTTGGGCAATGGCGATGGCCACCATCTCGGCGTGGGCCGGGGAGCAGTTGAGCGGAACGACCAGGTTGACCCCTGGAGCGACCAGCCGGCCGGTCTGCTCCTCGAAGATGGCGGCAGCGAACGGTCCGCCGCCGCGCCGTATGTTCTCCCCGGCCAATGCCAGCACCAGCTCCATCCGCTCTTCCACCGTGGGGCAGGTCTCGGGTCGCTGACTCAGGAAAGGGGCTACCCAGTCGGGCAGCATGATGGTAAGGGTGGGAAAGCTCATGGACGCTCTCTGGTCAGCCCCGACAGAGCCCTACGACTGCCCGCTCCGTCGCCCGCAGGGCCATGAAGAAGAGTTCGTGCAGGGGGCTGGTGGCAAGGTCGACATGCGGTGCCGTGATGTAGGTTATCCTGGTACCGGCGATGCCGGCTGCCAGGACCCCGGTGAGGAGCCGGTCGTCGAGCAGCATCACTTCTCCCGGCCTTGACCCTGCCATGCCGGCAACCTGCAGCAGCCCGTCGGGATACGGCTTCTTACGCACTCCGGAAATGAAGCGGACCGCGGGATGGTGGCGGCGAAACCATTCGATGCGCACCTGCGCCGGCTTGTTGGAGAGGATGAAGAGCCGCTCTTCGCCAAAGACCCGGCAGCAGCGGTTCAGCCATTCCCGGATGGCCGGCAGCGGTTCGGGCTGACCGTGGCAGGCCAGGACGCCGTCGAAGTCGAGGGCCAGCGTGGTGACGCCCGATTCCCTCAACTCTTCGGGAACGATGGCCTCTGTAGCGAGGCCTTGTGGGGTGGCACGGAGAATCTCCGCCAGGAAGCGGCGGTGACGGAATCCGGCGCTGAAGCCGTACAGGACATGGTTCATGGGGATACCGACGGAGGCTGGGCGCCTCAGCCGAGCAGCTCCTTTTTCATGGCATCGTCCATCAGGCTTTCCTCGATGGCCTCCCGCACCCACGGCTCCTTGCAGCGGGCCAGAACCCTGCCCGCTCCTTCTGCTATGGCCGGTATGTCGCTCCAGAGGGCGTTCCTGAGCGAGCGGAGCTCGTTGGCATCGGCCGGTGCGCCGTCGGCAAGGTCGCGGCAGCGGCGACAGAGGAGCGCAAGGCAGCTTTCGTCCGGCTCCCGCTCGGGCCGGTGGTCCCACGGCCGGAGTTCTTCCTTGCCGCCGCACCATTCGCAGGCAAAGCCGGCCCGTTTCGCCAGCGTCTTGCCAAGGGAGGCGATCTGTTCCTGTCGCTCCCGGTTGGCCTGGTACCCTTTTGCCATGGTCTCCTCCGTGCCGGTTTCTCGTCGTGGCTCCGCATAGTATACCACGGAGGTCGTATTGTGAAGCCGCTTCCTTTCCTGGCCGGCGTATAAATTGGTTGACGCCCGTTGCGGGAAGTGGCTAACCTGTTCTGTACCGCTCCAGCGAGCGGCAAGTGCCAGGAAAGAGGGATGGAGCGGATGAATGTCGAACAGATGAAGACCGTGCTGCGGGAGATTGTCACCAAAACGGATCTCACCCCCTGTGTCGTGGGACATCGCGGGGTGGGAAAGACTGCCGGGATCATCCAGGTCTGCCGGGAGATCGGTTTCAGCTATATGCCGCTTCGCCTGGGGCAGATGGAGGTGGGTGACCTGGTCGGGATCCCCTACCGCGATGGCGTTACCATGCACTGGTCGCGTCCCTGCTGGTGGCCCGGCGACGAAGAGCCCGCCACGATGGTGCATTGCGACGAGTTGAACCGGGCGCAGCAGGAGGATACGCTGCAGGCGATTTTCCAGTTCGTGGAGCCGCCTTCCGAAGGGCAGAGCCGGGCGCTGCACACCCACAAGCTCTCTCCCCGGCACCGGGTGGTGGTGACCATCAACCCGCCCGACGGGACCTATCAGGTCGCCCCGCTCGACCGGGCGCTCATCGACCGGATGGTGATGCTCTATGTCGAGACCGACTATGCCTGCTGGGCCCGCTATGCCCGGAGCCGGGACCTGGACGGCTCAGTGCAGCAGTTCGTTGCCGCCAACCCCGGTTTCCTGGCCAAGGCGGGCAACCCCCTGGAGATGCAGGCAGAGCCGACGGAACGGGGGTGGGAGATGGTGAGCCGCCTGCGCGAGAGCTGCCGCTTCCCCAAGGAGCTGGAGATGGAGGTCTATGCCGGGGTGGTGGGGCAGGAGGCTGCCATCGCCTTTCTTCGCTGGTGCTCGGACCAGCGCAACCGGCCCGTTGCCGCCATGGATGTGCTCGACCACTGGAGTGAGGTGGCACAGCGGGTGCGGGCGCAGCGCGACGACCTGCAGGCCGCCACCATGAACGAACTGGTGAGCCTTTTGGGTGACGGGCTCCCCCTGGAGGCCTCCCGCGAGGACCACCTGGTTGCCTATATCGATGTCCTGCCCCGCGACCGCCGTTTCGGCCTGGTCAAATCGCTCCTCAAGATCCCGCCGGTCGCGCAGGTTCTCTCCCAGGACCGCTATGACGCCGTGGTGCTCGATGCCATCCAGGCGATCAGCGGCGAGGCATAGCCCCATCGTCATGACCGGCCGTGTCCTGGAAAACGCCGTAGTCCGCCTGTTGAAGGATCGCCCCTTCTATGGCCAGTTCATCCTCAACCTGCACCGGGAGGGAGGAAGGGGTGAATATCCGCTCGGCGTCACGATCCGCGATGGCGCCCCCACCCTGGCGGTGAACGAGGAGAGCTTTTCCCTGCTGGCATCAGGCGTCCAGGAAGCGCTCCTGGAGCACTGCGTCAAGCACCTGTTGCACCTCCACATGGCTCGCCGCAAGGGACGCAACCAGCACGGGTGGGATATCTGCTGCGACCTGGCCATCAACCCCTCCATCGACGGGATGCCGACGGATGCCCCCCGGCCGGCGGATTTCCGTCAGCCCGAGGGGATGGCCGCGGAAGAGTATTATGCCCTGCTGGTCCCGTTGTTCGATACCGGCAATCTCTCCGGCAAGGGGATCGGCACTGCCGACCGGGATACGGGGGGGCACACCGGCCCCGGAGCGGGCAGCCTGCCCGTGCGGCAAGGGGAAGGGCTGGACGACCACGCCTGCTGGCAGGATGCCGAGAGTACACCCTTGCGACTGGCCGAGGAGATGGTCCGCAGCGTTGCCCGCGAGGCCCGGCAGAAGAGCGACGGCGAGGTTCCTGCCGATCTGCGGGACCTGGTGGAGTCGCTGCTGCGGCCCGCTGCGATCCCCTGGCGCCAGGTCCTGCGCCAGTTCGTGGCCACGGCGGGCCGGGTGGGGCGGCGTTCCACCTGGCAGCGCGAACACCGCCGCTTCCAGCACGATACGCCGGGCGTGCGCAAGCGGCACCGTCTCAATCTCCTGGTCGGCATCGATGTCAGCGATTCCACCAACAGTGCCGAGCTTCGCGAATCCTTTGCCCTGGAGCTGATGCAGATTGCCAGGGGGCGGGATACACAGATCACGGCGGTCTATGCCAACAGCCGGGTCCAGCGGGTCGAAAACCTGCGGGGAAGCGGTGTGCAGGTGGCATGCTACCATGGCGGGGGATTCACCGACCTTCGCCCCCTGTTCGACTACGCGAAAACCATGCGGCCGCTCCCTGCGGCCGTCATCTACCTGACCGACGGCATCGGCCCGGCACCCGAGAGCATGGAATTCCCCACGCTCTGGGTTCTGACCGCCGAGGGGGAGAAGCCGGTGCCGTGGGGAGTGGAATTACGTCTGGAGGTATAGCTCTATGAGCGAATTCATTGCCATGACCGCTGAAAGCGTCAGCGAGATGCTGACAGCAGCCGGTGCGCAGGTGGCGGCACGTGCCGGCCGGACCGACAGCTACGGTGCGCCCCGCGATTTCTCTTTCGAGGTGCGGGCGGTCTTTCCCAACGGCATGGGGCTGCACGTGGTGGCGCGCCAGTTCAACTATCGCGACCCCTGGGAAGGGGGGGGGAGGGTGAACGACCTGGTGGATGTCTCACTGATGCGGGATGGCGGTTTTTCGCCGCTGCCCAAGGGGTATCCGTTCTTCCAGGGGGAGGATCAGGAAGAGGGGGTTGATGCCGAAAGGCTCGGCGAGATCATTGCCGTGGTCAGGGAGCTCAATCCGAAGGTCTACCTGCTGCAGGAGCTGACCGGCGACCTCTGACCGGGACTTGGGGCCTGGCGCTGTCGGCTGCTACTTCACGCACCGATCCCCATGATCCGCTGCTCGATGCAATCTGCCACCTGGCCGGGATTGTTGATATCCAGAACCGGCACGTCCA